>JBOFSC010000285.1:0-2452 GCA_051651345.1 Enterobacteriaceae bacterium | reverse complement strand
GTCACGGCGAGTATCGAGGTCCCCAAAAAAGGCTGGCAGGCCATCTTTATTGAAGCCACCTTCAGTGATGGTTTTGTTGCTTCAAGTCAGGTTTATATTACCCCGGATCAACGTTATCCGGATAAAGCCCCTTTAGCTGGAGGCCCTGCCTGTCAAACCCTCAGTAAAGGGGCAGTGGCGCGTTAGACAGGCTCGCATCGCAATAACAACCCTTACTTCTCTGACAGGTGGTCTGTACAATTTTTTGTAAGACTGCCTGTTTATCAATTAATTAACTACATCATCTCCCTGCCTTTATTACCCTTTTATTACTTCCTCCCCGTGGTAATTGCCATCGTTTATTTTCAGGTTCACACTTTTTAGCAGAGCACGACAGCAGCAGAATCGGGGGAAGATATGAGTACCAATTGTTCCCGCTCTCTTATCTTGATGATCAGTGCTCTGCTTGGTTACCCCATCAGCAAAGGAACAGGCGCAACAGAAAGAAAGCCCACCTCTTTGCCAACACCAGGGCAATACCAAGAAGAAAAACAGAAAAACGTGTTTAGTGCGCAAGCTAACAGCCGCTGGTCAACATCAGGGAATCCAGCAAAATCGACACCAAACAGCGTAACTGAAGAGTCAGGGGAGAGTGAACAACAAGTGGCAACCGCTGCCAGACAGCTAGCCGGAGTCGATATGAATACGCTTTCGCGTCAACAGATAGCCAATGCCTTAAAAGAGCGGGCTAAAGCCCAGATGCTAGCCCCTGTGCAACAGCAGGCCAGTGAATTTTTAGGACAATGGGGCAGAGGTCAGGTCACTATCGCCGTCGATGATAAGGGCCGTCTGAGTAACAGCGCCATGGGGATGTTATTCCCACTCTATGACCAGCCAAACCATTTATGGTTTACCCAGGCAGGGATACGTTCGTCAGATAACAGGCGTATCGCTAACTGGGGTGCTGGCTACCGCTTTTTCGACTCCTCATGGATGCTGGGGGGCAATCTATTTGTCGATCAGGATCTCAGTTATCACCACAGCCGTCTGGGATTCGGGGTGGAAAGTGCCAGCGATTATGCCCGCGCCTCACTGAATCTCTATACCCCGCTGACGGGCTGGCGTGACTCAAAACAGTTGGCTGGCTATCTGGAGCGTCCTGCAAAAGGGTTCGACCTGCGCTTACAAGGCTATCTGCCCGCGTATCCGGCGTTAGGCAGTTCATGGGTATTTGAACAATATTATGGCCGCGATGTGGCGCTGTTTGGTAAAGACCATTTACAAAACCATCCGCAGGCACTCTCCCTGGGGTTGGATTATACGCCGATCCCCCTGCTCACTCTCAGGCTGAATCATAAACAGGGGTCACAAGGTCACCAGGATTCTCAGCTCTCCTTACAGTTAAATTATCAGTTTGGCCTCCCTTTAACCGCGCAGCTTAATCCTGATCAGGTGGAGGCTCTGCGTACAATAGAAGGTAGCCGTTACGATCTGGTCGACCGCAATTACGACATCGTGATGCAGTATCAGGAGAAAATTGCCCTCAGTGTCGATCTCGCCGAACTCCCCTCTGGCCTGACTGAGGGAAGTACACTGTTTTTATCTCCTTTAGTCAAAAGCAAATATGATATTACCGGCGTTCAGTGGCATGGTTCGCTGGCAAATCTGCAACTTAAGGCCACCGCTGGCGAGAGTAATCCGCAAGGCTGGCAGATTACCGTCCCCTCCTGGCAATCGACTTCTGATGCCAGCAATCAGTATGTTATTTCCGTCACACTCACCGATACCAAAGGACACCAGGCCACCTCCAATGAGGTTGTCTTATCCGTATCTCCACCCCAAGAGCAGGTGACCAGCTATGTTAAAGATAATAAAACCAGCGCTGTGGCCGGAGATCAGAATGACTCTGTCACCATAGTGGCAAAATATTCTCCCATACAGCAGGTAAAAAACCGTAGCAATGCTCCCGTCTGGCAAGTGCTTAATCAGGAAGGCCGGGATCTGCTACAAAGTGGTGAGGTGAAAATCATCGACCAAAGTGAAAACCGTGATAACGAATACAGTATCACCATTATATCCACCATCGCCGGCACTTTTCAGGTGGTCGCTGATTTTGCTGCCCTGGGCAAAAGTCCTCCTGTCACGGTGGAGTTTACTGAACACAGCACAGACCTGATCTATTTACAGGCGTTTTTCTATCGTGGCCGCGGCGAGCAGGCCACACCATTGCAGGGGGAGCTACAGGTCAACAGTGAGTACTCAGTCAAAATCATGGACACGCGTACCACCCCAGCAACAGATGTCACCGCCCGCTATATTTCAACACTGCAGTGGCATATGGCTGAAGGGGAGCCCGGTAATAACGATCAGGTGGTTGCCAAAGGTACTGACGTATTTACCACCCAGCAGAATAATCAACTGGCTAAAAACAGACACAGCCGTCATCGCAGCGAACAGGGGATGTTTTTATATG
>JBOFSC010000284.1:0-4947 GCA_051651345.1 Enterobacteriaceae bacterium | reverse complement strand
CAGGGCCAGTGGGGTGTCTGTTCGCTGCGCAACAGCAATTTCACTGCCGGTAACGCTATAGAGCCCGGCCTTGAGCACCGAACCACCAATATCAATCCCCATATACAGCTTCATCTCTATCTCCTGCGATTGCGCCGCCAGTCCGAACTGATATAAATAGCCGCCAGAATAATGCCGCCCTTAATCACATTCTGCACATAGGGGGAAACCCCCATCAGATTAAGGCCATTGTTGAGTACGCCCAGCATCATGGCCCCCACCAGAGTGCCAATAATAGCCCCTTTACCGCCGGAGATCGCTGCGCCACCTAACACTACCGCCGCAATAGCATCCAACTCAAATCCTTCACCAGCAGTAGGCTGCCCACTCATCAGGCGCGAACTGAGCACCAGTCCTGCCAGGGCCGCCGTACAACCACTCAAGGTATAGACCAGTAATTTATAGCGGGCGACAGGAATACCACTCAAACGCGCCGCCTCTTCATTGCCGCCAATGGCATAAACATAACGACCAAAAGGCATTTGGTTGAGCAGCAACCAGGCCAGCGCCATCACCAGAATCGGTATCTGGATCCCCAGCCACTCGCCGCGCCCCCAGAAGGAGAATGCCTCCGGCAAACCGGAAATGGGATAGCCGCCGGTATAGATCAGGGCCAGACCACGGGCGACGCCCATGGTCGCCAGGGTGACAATAATCGGTGGCATACGCGCATAAGCGACACAGCTGCCATTGATCGCCCCGAACAGCGCGCCCACCAGCAGACCGGCCAGCATCGCCAGCGGGATGGGGATGCCGGCAATCATCAGCCCCGCCGCCACCGTGCCAGACAGGGCCATCACCGGACCCACGGAGAGATCGATACCGGCAGTCAGAATGGCGCAGGTCATCCCCACCGCAATAATCGCGTTGATGGAGACCTGGCGAGCCACATTGGTCAGATTATTCAGCGTCAGAAAGCTGTCGTTAAGCAGGATCATCAGCACAAACAGACAGAGGAAGCCGATCAACGGCAGAAAAGCCGGATGATGGCGACATCGCTCCTGCCAGCCACGGGAAAGAGGGGCGGCCACAGTAGCGTGATCAGATAAAGAAGTCTCGATACTACTCATAACGCATTTCCTGTTGCATGTAACATGATGGTGTGGGAAGTCATCTCAGCACCCTGCAATTCGCTGACGATCTCACCATTGCGAAACACCAGCACCCGATGGCAGATACCAATGATTTCCGGCAACTCGGAAGAGATCATAATGATGGAGATGCCTTTGTCGGTGAGTTCGTGCATTAACTGGTAGATCTCTGCCTTGGCACCCACATCGATACCGCGTGTCGGCTCGTCAAAGATCAGGACATCACAACTATTGTTGAGCCAGCGGGCGATCACCACTTTCTGCTGATTACCGCCGCTCAGGGTATTGACCGCCGTGTAAGCTCCTGGGGTCTTGATGCCCACCTTTTCTATCAGACGCGTTACCAGGCCGTTCTCCTGGCGTCGATTAATCAGGCAACCCGCCAGCAGGGAGTGGCGATTGAGCGTGATATTATCGGCGACCGAAAATGGCAGTACCAGCCCTTCTGTTTTACGACTCTCCGGTAACAGACCGATTCCGGCACGCAACGCCCGGGCCGGATTAGCCAGGTTGAGTTTGCGCCCCTGCAGGATGACCTGTTTGCGAAAGCAGGGTTGGGCACCGATCATGGCGGCCACGGTTTCTGTTCGCCCCGAGCCTACCAGACCAGCAAACCCCAGAATTTCGCCTTTACACAGATGAAAACGCTGCTCTGGTTGGCCTTTATAGCGCTGCAGTGTCACCTGCAGCACCTGTTGTGGCGGTTCGCTGCACTGGCTGCGCGGCGGGAAGCTGTTTTCCACTTTACGTCCCACCATCATCTGCACCAGTTGTGTCGGCGTGGTTTGCGCCACCGGTTGCGTGCCGATATATTCACCATCGCGCAGTACCGTGATGGTGTCGCAGATCTGGAAGATCTCTTCCAGGTGATGGGAGATAAAGATCATCACCACCCCCTGCTGCTTGAGATCGCGCATCACGCTAAACAGATGTTCCGCTTCCCCATGGGTCAGGGTGGCGGTGGGTTCATCCAGAATCAGGATGCGGGCATCCAGGGAGAGCGCCTTGGCAATTTCCACAAATTGCTGCTGGGCTACACTCAGTTGCTCTACCGGTATCTCAGGATCCAGGGTGACGGAAAGGCGCTGTAATAGTGCCTGTGCTCTCTGGCGCATACGTTTTCTGTCCAGCAATCCCAGGGGCGTGGTCAGCTCGCGATTAAGAAAAATATTCTTCACCGTATTGAGATACGGGATCAGTGAGAACTCCTGAAAGATGATCCCCACTCCGGCCTGAATGGCATCGCGGTAATTATGAAAATGGTGCGTCTGGCCCTCGATAAGAATCTGTCCGTCATCTGGTTGATAGATGCCACACAAGACCTTCATCAGGGTGGATTTCCCCGCACCATTTTCCCCCAGCAGGGCCAAAATTTCGCCCCGATGCACTTGCAGATCGATCCCCTGCAGCGCCCTGACCCCCGGAAACGATTTACTGATCTGTTTTAATTGTAATAGTGGCGTCATAGACCATCCCCTGGCTAAACAGACCCTGCACCTGGCGGCAGGGCCATATGGGTGTCAATCAGGCTACCAACTAAAGCCTTTGGCATTACTGCTATCGATCAACTGCACATCTACCGGCACCGTTTTCGGCACATTGGCGCCCCACATCCGGGCCAGCGCGATGCCGAGACCAATACGTAACTGATCCCGGGGGAACTGGGCCGAGGTGGCGATAAAGGGTGAGTTGCCCTTGGCTATCTCCTTCACCGCTTCCGGGTGTCCATCCACACTGACCAGTTTCACTTTGGAACCATTGGCTTCAATAGCCGCCAATGCGCCCAACGCACCGATATCGTTGACACTGAACAGGCCATCCAGATCCGGCGCCGCCTGCAGCATATTTTCTGTCACGGTCAGCGCCGTATCCCGCTCCTGTTTGCCATTTTGCTTATTGACGATGGTGATCTGCGGATAGGCCTTCATCGCATCTTCAAACCCTTTGACCCGCTCCAGGATCGGTACCACTGGAATACCATCCAGAATGGCGACTTTACCCTTACCGCCGATCGCTTCCGCCAGATGTTTACCTGCCAGTAAACCGGCATCATAGTTTTTGGAACCGACAAAGGAGTCCAACGGTCCCTGTGCCTGAGCATCGATAGCCACCACTACGACGCCTGCCTTGTGCGCCGCCTCAACAGCACTCTGCACGCCGACAGAATCCGCCGGATTTAGTAGCAGGATATCGATCTTTTTCTGTAGCATATCTTCGATATCATTGATCTGCCTGGAGACATTATGGCGCGCATCCGCCACATAGACTTTGGCACCGATCTGTTCCGCTGCCTGCTCCAGGGTCTCTCTCATCAGAACAAAATAGTCGTTGTTCATCTCCTGAAATGAGATACCGATAACAATGGGTTTTTGTGCTGCCAGGGCAGTGCCGGCGCTTAACGTCAGCAGCACTGTTGCGCACAGTGTCAGTAGTTTTTTTATCAGTCTTGACATAAAAGGCTCCTGTAACTGCAAATAAAAGTGATACCCAACGCGGGTATATTAATAATCAAATCAGTGATTGTTATTGCTCTTTGGCTGAACTGACTTGAGAGGCCAATGCACTCAGCCGGTGCATACTTCCTTTTAACTCACGGTAAACATTGCGATATTCAGCAAACAGTTGGCTGTAGTGTTGATGACGCTGTGGATTCGGTAACGCCCGTTGTTGCAGGGTCATCCAACTGCGGATCACGGCGCTGTCCTGTATCAGGCCGCAGCCTAAAGCCGCCAGACAGGCATCCCCCAAGGGTGCTTCCACCTCCTGCTCAATGGTCAATACCGGATAACCGGTAATATCCGCGATGATCTGCATCCAGAGATCCGATGCGGCGGCTCCACCGACTACGATCAGTCTCTCCTCCAGCGCCGCCGCGCCCTGTTTGCCACACTCGATATTATCGCGCAGGGCAAAGGCCACGCCCTCCAGCACCGCGCGATAGAGATGCCCTTTATGATGAAACAGGCTCAGCCCCAGAAATGTGCCGGAGGCCAGCGGATCCCATAAAGGAGTGCGCTCCCCCATCAAATAAGGCAGAAACAGGACACCATCGCATCCGGCGGGTACCGTAGCCGCCTGCTGTTCCAGTAGCTGATGCACATCACTTTGCTCTCTGGCGGCAGCAGCGATCTCCTCCTGACAAAAGGTGTCACGAAACCAACTGACCGCAGCACCCGCCGTAATGGCACCGCCAAAGATATAGTTATCCCGTTCGCTGTTGATCACATAAGGCATGGAGATAAGCCCATGACGGGCATCCACCTCAGTGTTGATATAGCCCCAGCACATACTGGTGCCCATCATGGCGACATGATCTCCCGACGCCAGAACCCCGGCAGCCAGGGTGGCGACCGCCGCATCTACCCCGCCCGCCATCACAGGCGTTCCGGGCAGTAAGCCCAGTTTCGCGGCAATATCGGGCAATAATCCCCCTACCTGATCACTGGAGTTCACCAGTCTCGGCGGCATCATCCGCTCGGGAATGCCCAGCATCGCCATGGTCCGGGTCGACCAGCTGCGCGCATTGAGATCGTACACCCCACCGATATTACCGGCGGAGCTGTGATCCACCGCAATCTCTCCCGTCAGCAAATAGTTGATATAGCTGTTAGGCGGTAGAAAATAGTGAATCTGCTGCCACATCTCCGGATGATGCTGCTTGATCCAGAGGATTTTGGTGTAGCCGTAGTAGCTATCCACGCCATTGCCGGTAATCTCGAACAGGGTCTGCAGATCCACATGCTGACGCACCCACTCCACTTGCTCTGCTGCCCGGCGATCCATCCAGATCAGGCAAGGATGCACGGGGTTGATATGG
>JBOFSC010000283.1:0-2477 GCA_051651345.1 Enterobacteriaceae bacterium | reverse complement strand
AAACGCGGCAGTAGCGTAAGGCGTGAGCTGCTTGCTGGTTTAACCACTTTTCTCGCTATGGTCTATTCCATCATTGTGGTACCCGGTATGTTGGGTAAAGCGGGATTTGATCCAGGCACGGTATTTGTCGCGACTTGTTTGGTTGCAGGCTTCGGTTCCCTGCTGATGGGACTATGGGCCAATCAGCCTATGGCGGTCGGTTGTGCTATATCATTAACTGCATTCACTGCCTTCAGTTTAATTCTGGGGCAGCAGATCCCGATTCCGGTCGCTTTAGGTGCCGTATTTCTGATGGGCCTTCTGTTCACCTTTATTTCCGTGACCGGTATCCGCAAATGGATAGTGCGCAATATGCCTATCGGTATTGCCCATGGTACCGGGATAGGCATCGGTTTGTTCTTACTGCTGATCGCGGCTAATGGCATTGGTCTTGTGATCAAAAATCCTGTTGAGGGATTACCGGTTCGTCTGGGAGATGTGGCCTCCTTTCCGGTGCTGATGAGTCTGATAGGATTGGCCGCCATTTTTGGTCTGGAGAAGAAAAAAATCCCTGGAGGGATCCTGCTGGTCATTATTGTGATCTCCATTATCGGCTTATTGTTTGATCATAACGTGAAATATAACGGTCTGTTCGACCTGCCCAGCCTGACGGATAAAAATGGCAATACCACTATTCTCAGCCTGGATATCAAGGGTGCACTGGAGCCTGTGGTACTGCCCACAGTACTGGCCCTGGTAATGACGGCGGTATTTGACGCCACAGGGACTATCCGGGCTGTTGCAGGGCAGGCCAATCTGCTGGACAGTGACGGCCAAATCATCAATGGCGGCAAAGCGCTCACCACCGACTCTGTCAGTAGCATTTTTGCCGGTCTGGTGGGGGCTTCCCCTGCAGCAGTCTATATTGAATCAGCTGCAGGTACCGCAGCCGGGGGCAGAACCGGTTTAACCGCCGTGGTGGTAGGCACATTGTTTCTGTTAATGCTGTTCTTCTCTCCACTGGCCTATCTGGTGCCAGCCTATGCTACCGCACCGGCCCTGATGTATGTGGGGCTACTGATGCTGAGTAATGTAAGTAAACTGGATTTTGCCGACTTTGTTGATGCCATGTCTGGCCTCGTGTGCGCCGTCTTTATCGTGCTCACCGGTAATATTGTGACGGGTATTATGCTCGGTTTCAGTACCCTGGTCATAGGGCGTCTGTGTGCCGGAGAGTGGCGGAAACTCCATATCGGTACTGTTTTGATCGCCATCGCCCTGGTCGTATTTTATGCCGGCGGCTGGGCTATTTAAACGCTGACAGGGGAGGTCCCTCTCCCCTGCTCTCATTCTGGTGACGCCTCGGAAGCCTTTTTCGTCAGATTACACAATGCCAGATCCATAACATGGGCCCGAATAGTTGTTATCACATTGATATCAGATACTTGTTTACCCTGTTGCCCGATATGCTGCTGATAAGTGGCAAAAGCAGCTTCAGGTGTTTCATGGCTGGTCAGCCACTGTTCAAACATCAAAACAGCATGTACAGCAGAGTTATCTTGCCCACGATCCTGTCTGACAGCTTCATGGAAAACATCAATATTGCCCTGATATTTTCCATCATCAAATAACCGGAACAGAACTTGAGAGAATTTATCCTCAATGCGTTTACTTTGGGCATCGTAAACTTTAATGATCACACGCGTTTTACCGCTCTCTGGGCTATCCTCTTTACTGATATACAACATGTTCATTTGATTCAATCCATTGATCACTGGTACCACCAGGTCATTTCTCATTGACATCTTATCTATCATTTGTCTCACTGAAGCCATAGCCTGTTCAACTTCTTTTGGTGCCCCATTCACATTGAGCAGTGGAGCCATGAGTAATCCACTCCCCTCATATTGCGTACTATAGAGCCACTCCATCGCATTCCTGATCACTAACTCATCAACAGGCATTCCCGCTGTAAGGGCCTGATTGACCATATCTTCTATGGCTTGTGTATTTCCTGCAGCGGGTAAAGTTGCCACAAATTCATTAATTGCTCGTTTATTTAATCTATCCACGTCCGATGTCACCAGCCATCTCCACTCAGGAATGGGCACAGCTATTTCTTCTGCATCGGAAGAACGGGTAGATCCCGATGAGGCTTCAGACTCCACTGGCGGGGTAATAGGGTCTGGTATATCCCCCTTACCGGAACTGGCCATCTTAGCTTTCCACCGGGCCATGTATTCATTCATCTCATCCGATACGGTTTCTGGTGAAAAAACATCACCCTCATCACTACTCTCTGACGTTGCAGGAGAAATCGCCTTTGTCCCTGAAGTTCGCAGTATATGATCTATTGTCATATTATACGTAGGATCTTTAGGATCAACCAACTGATAACGATAGAAAAAATGACGTATTTTTAGAAAAAAGAGTGGAAAGTGTGCTGTGATCATGATCAAATGATCATTCGCCAAAACAACCAACACAACCAACACAAC
>JBOFSC010000282.1:0-4237 GCA_051651345.1 Enterobacteriaceae bacterium | reverse complement strand
ATGCCCGGCTATCAATTTAACGGCAAAACGTTCACCCTGTGGGTGAACGATAAACGCTCAGGCAGTGCCACCGGCGGTGCTTCAGTAAAAGGGGAGATAGTGCCGTTTGAACATAATCTGGAATTTAGCGGCAATAAAGAGATCTCCGGCACTATTGGTAAAAGCGGTGAGGTGAGCAACGACATTGTCATTCACTGGCTGGCGGCAGGAAGACTGTCCGATAACCGCGAACAGCAAAAGGTCAGCGAACTATTGCAACAACGGGCGCTCACCGCCGGGCCTAATATCCGGCTGTTTATCGATAAGGCCGAATCCGCTTTCGTTGCGGTTGCCGATGATAAAAAGGATCGTTACTGCGCGTTACAGATAGTAAGTTCATCGCCTGCTAAAGAGCGTGTGCCCCTGCCCGGATTTATTGATCTCACCCTGAGCGACGGCAGTACTAAGCGTTACTGGCACGGCTGCCGTAAAGATGAAGTGATTTCACTGCGTGAGGCCAACTGGCAGATTACCGAAGGCTCAAACCTGCATAAAGGTGAGGTGCGCTTTAAGTTTGGTTTTGACTTTAATGATCCGATTAGCCGCTTCCGCTTAACTGCCGAGGGTAAGCCAGGCGGTGAATGGACAGGCAGCGCGACAGCCAGTGGTGTGATAGTGGCCCAGCCAGTATTGGAGTAAGGCAGGGACGGTGATTGATTCTCGCGGCAGCCATGGCATATGGCCCCGCAACGGATGCTTAAAGAAAAAAGTCCTGGCGGGAAGGTCAGGACTTTGCCATCAAAGTCAGGTAGTTCTGCCCTCTGATCTACGCCTTAAGCGCCTGCTCTAAATCCGCCACGATATCTTCAATGTCTTCAATACCGATAGAGAGCCGGATCATCTCCGGGGTCACGCCCGCAGCGGCTTGCTCTGCTTCTGAGAGCTGTCTGTGGGTAGTGGAGGCGGGGTGACAGGCCAGGGATTTGGCATCACCGATATTGACCAGACGTTTGATCAGGCGCAGCGCATCATAAAAACGCACGCCAGCCTCATAGCCCTCACGCAAACCAAAGGAGAGGATCGCGGCAGGCTTGCCCTGCATATAGCGTTGAGCTAACCCATGGTGTGGATGGGAAGGGAGCCCGGCATAACTGACCCAGGCTACCTTCTCCTGCTGTTGCAGAAACTGAGCCACTTTAAGGGCATTTTCCACATGTCTCTCCATACGCAGGGGCAGGGTTTCCAGGCCCTGTAGTAATAAAAAGGCATTCATCGGGGAGAGGGCTGCTCCCGTATTGCGAAGCGGCACCGTACGCGCTCTGGCAATATAGGCGGCTGCCCCAAAAGAGTCGGTATAGACCACATCGTGGTAGGCCGGTTCTGGCTGACTCAGTTGTGGGAAACGCTCTTGATGTTGCAACCAGGGGAAATTACCGCTGTCGACAATAATGCCTCCGAGAGAGTTACCATGGCCGCCGATATATTTCGTCAGAGAGTGCACCACGATATCGGCACCAAACTGAATGGGTTTACACAGCACAGGGGAGGCCACTGTATTATCCACAATCAGCGGGACACCGTGACGATGGGCCACTTCTGCCAGCGCGGTGATATCGATAATATTGCCCGCCGGATTGCCGATGCTCTCGCAATAGACCGCTTTGGTATTTTCATCGATCAGCGCCTCAATGGCTTGAGCTGAATCATCAGCGGCAAAACGCACTGTTACGCCAAAACTCGGCAGCATATGGGCAAACAGGGTATAGGTGCCGCCATACAACTGCGGCGTGGAGATAATATTGTCTCCGGCCTGGGTGAGGGTTTGGATAGCGTAGTTAATTGCAGCGCTGCCCGCGGAGACGGCCAGGGCACCAATACCGCCTTCCAGTGCCGCGACGCGTTTTTCCAGAATATCATTGGTGGGATTCATTATCCGGGTATAGATATTGCCGGGAACCTGCAGATTAAAAAGATCGGCACCATGCTGAGCATTATCAAACTCATAGGCCACCGTCTGGTAGATAGGCACAGCGACAGATTTGGTGACCGGATCGCAGCTAAAACCAGCATGTACCGCCTCCACCTGTACCAAAGCCAGAGGGAGTTACTGTTATGAAAAGTTAGTCTACAACACTGTGACAGAATTCAATAGGTTTAGGGCCCGTCAACGGTAAACAGGCAACAGATTCAGGCTGGCAAGGATATGGGCCAGCGCATATACCAGGCCACAACAGAAGATCAGCATCAGTAAAGGGGTGCCGCCCCATACCCGGTAAAGGGGGCTGCCAAAACGTCGTCTGGAGGCGAGTCCGGCAAAACCGATGGCGTCATGAATAACGTCAATTTTCAGCATAAAACTTCGAAATAATAGCAATAGTGAAGCAACGGCACAATAAAAAGTGGAATAAATGAAATAAAATTCTGTTATGGCAATATGTCAAGAAGTGCGGGTGCGATATTAATTTTGCTAACACATTAACAATGTGCAATGACCATGTGCTGCTGTAACATATTTAAATCTCTCTTGTTATTACTGCGGTTCAGGGCGAAAACAGATTCCTCTCTCGCTAATTATCATCAGAGGAGTCATCACCATTATCATGATTTGCGTTAATCATTACATCAAGATATCAATGTGTTGGCACAGTAACAACAAAGTTAAACCATCACTAAACAGGGACGGCTTATTTGCAACTAATTTTATTGATTGGGGTCATATTAGCTAAGGGATATTCAATCACCCATCGATCATAAGGCGGCGAAGGTTTTTATGCGAAATATTCTTATTGTTGGAGCAACCGGTCTGATAGGAGAGGCGCTGCTGAGTCTGTTACTCGCTGCGCCGGAAACAGAGCGTATTTATGCACCCACCCGCACAGCGTTGCCTGCCCATGACAAACTGGTCAATCCGGTGGGTTCGGATTTACGCCAACTGCTGGAGGGGCTGACTGAACCGGTAGATCTTGCCTTCTGTTGCCTGGGCACGACACGTCAGGCTGCCGGCAGTAAAACCGCCTTTCATTTTGTCGATTATGTTTTACCGCTCTACAGTGGCCTGACGGCATTGCAGTTACAGGCGAAACACTATCTGGTGGTCAGTGCGCTGGGGGCCAATGCGGGTTCCCCTTTCCTCTATAGCCGTATTAAAGGGGAGTTAGAGCAGGCGCTACAGGCACAACGCTGGCCGCAACTGACGATTGTACGTCCTTCGATGTTGCTGGGAGAGCGGCGACAAAAACGCTGGCTGGAGAGTATCAGCGCTCCTCTGTTTAGCCATCTGCCCCTTAAATGGCGCAGTATTGAGGGTACGGCGGTGGCCCAAGCACTGTGGCACTATGCACAGCACAGTATGCCACAGCAGGCGATGCAGATTATTGAATCACAGCAGTTGCAACAGCCATTTTCCTTAGCCTCTACTCCTTTGCCAGGTTGATGCCGGGGGCGGGCAGCATATTTTTTTCAAGGTGCCATTTTTTCATAATGGCGGCATAAGTGCCATTGTCAAACAGCTCTTGATAAGCATCGCGCAAAATCGGGGTTAAGGGGGAGTCTTTTGGTAGAGCGGAGCCTTGTAAGATCCTGCCGAAGCCGTTATCGTGACCCATACCTGCGAGTTCGAGTTCCCCGTCTGCCAGTGATATCTGCCATGATAGTGTCGCGATAGCATGTAGCATGGCATCAGCTCGTTGCGAACGAACTGCAAGCGCACTGGCGGCAATATTGGGATAAGTTTGTACAGTGATAGCCTCTTTTTTCTGTTCGATACAGTGTTCAGATTGCTTCTTGGCCGCTCGCTCAGCAGAACTGCCAGAAATAACGGCAAGGCTTATACCGCAAGTGCTCTCTAAGGATTGTATTCGTTTTGGATTGCTCTTGCGAACGGCTAGTATTCCAAAGTCATTGGCAAAATCAATAAAATCCATCTTTTCCTGACGGCTGGAAAAATCACCAATAGGTCCGATGGTTAATTGATATCGTCCATTTTGAATACCTGCTAACATACCTGCAAAATTGGGTACAACCACATGCTGAATTTTTACACCCAATAATTCGCCAATAGCTTGAGAAAGGTCAATGCTGGCTCCTTCCAGCGTTTTATCATAGATAATCACATAGGGAGGATTCATATGTAGGTACTTAAGCTCATAACACATTGATGTACCTTTAATTCATTACAGGGTAAATACTAAGACCTAACGATAGCAACATACTTTTCTGATCTCGCCTGGGATGAGCTCGTTGACCATGAGTCGCAAAA
>JBOFSC010000281.1:0-3168 GCA_051651345.1 Enterobacteriaceae bacterium | reverse complement strand
CGATTGTACCCGATTTAACCAGCCATATAGCCGGATTCCGGCAACCGTCAGGTCCACTTCCAGATTCTGTTCATCAAGACGTTGCTGGAGGATCTCCTGTGCCAGCGGTTGTACCTGCTCCATCATCTGCTGCCAACTGATTTGAGCAAAGGCACCATGGGGCAGAACACCGGCGGCTTTCTGCCGCTGCCACACCCGCTCTCCCTGTTCCCCGGCGATCAGACTCTCCAGTAACTCCAGTCGGCAGCGGTAACGGGACAATCCCTCCAGCACAAACGGCTCTTCACTCTCCAGCTCCCACTCCTCCTGCTGGAAAAAGATATTTAACCGTTGTTGAAAAAAGGCCCGTATCGGATGGCGGAAAAAGGCGTACAGCGGCTCCAGAGAGAGCTCCATCAGCGTCAGTTCAGGCAGAGGTTGTGAGATAAAAGGACCCTGTGCCTTACCGCGACCGGCGGCGGCGGGTAACCATTCGGCGGCAAAGCTCTGCTGCGCACTACCAGGCTGATAGTTTTCCGGACTGAAAGGCACCCGGCTGTGTAGCTGCAACAAATGCTGGCGCACACGCTGCCCACTGCTGTCACTGTCCTGCTCCTCATCCCCTGGCAAATAGTGGCTCTGCTCAATATATTCAAGCAGTTCTGTCACCAGCACTGAGGGATAGCGTTCATGATTATCCTGTACCGCGCGGGCAATATAGCTGATATAGAAACGCTGTTGCGCAGAGAGCAGCGCCTCCAGAAACAGATAGCGGTCATCGTCGCGGCGGCTGCGATCTCCTTTCTGGACATTATCCACCATCAGGTCAAATCCAGCCGGAGGCAAGACTCTGGGATAAACCCCATCGTTCATCCCCAGCAGGCAAACCACTTTAAAAGGAATAGAACGCATCGGCATCAGGGTACAGAAATTGATGGGACCCGCCAGAAAACGTTGGCTAATGCGCTGTTGCTCCAGTCTGGCGGCCAGTTCATCACGCAGTACTACCAGAGACACCGCATCCGGATACTGTGCGGCCAGACCATATTGGATCACTTTCTGCCACTGCTGCTCTATCAGGGTCAATGCATCCTGGGTCTCGCTATCGCCTTTAAAAAAGGCCGCCAGCAGTTGCTGACACAGCGGTTGCCACTGGCCCAACTGCCTCGGCTGTGCCAACTGCTCACGCCAGTATGTCAGTTGCATTAACAGCTCAGCCAGTTGTCCGACCAGAGTGGCAATCAAGCCGCTGCAACCGTCATAGGGCAATACTTCCAGCCAGCTACCGCTGTCACTCTCCATGGCATAACCGAGGAGCATGCGTGTCAGACCAAAACGCCAGGTATGTTGCCCGGTGGCCGGTAACTGTAACGCCTGTACCGTTTCATCATCCAGCCCCCAGCGGATACCCGATTGCTCAACCCAGAGACGCAATTGGCGCAGACCCGATTCATCAATCTCAAACCGGGCGGCCAGTGCGGGAATTTCCAGTAACGCCAGAATCTCCTCTGCCGTAAACCGGCTTTCCGGCAGCATCAGCAGAGTAATAAATCCCTGCAAAACGGGATGCGCCTCACTGATACGACGATCAGAAATGGCAAAGGGTAAATAACGCTCTGGCGGCGCATTGGCAAAAACCGCCTGAATAAAGGGCGTATAGCTATCGATATCCGCCACCATCACGATAACGTCCCGTGCGGTCAGTGAGGGATCTTGCTCAAACAGCGCCAGCAGATGATCATGAAGAATTTCCACTTCCCTCTGCACACTGTGGCACAGATGGAAAGTCAGCGAATTATCCTTTCTGTCCAGACACTGTTTACCGGCACCACTTAATTGCTGCTCTTGTGGTCGGCCCACCACACTGCGATCCTGTAACTGTAAAATATCGTCTTGCACGCGCTGTAACAGCGTCTGCCGCTCGCCCTCCACAAAAGCGTCTATTTCCGCCACTTCGGTCATCTGGGTTAACAGACTGAGGTTATCCCGACCTAATTTGCCCCAGGAGGCCAACAGGGGTTGCCCGACCTGGTCATCCATCTCCTGACTGCCATGCAGTAAGGCACTCTCGTGCTGCGACCAGTAGTGTCGTCGTTTACGTGCCTGTAATTTAGCCAGAAAGCTGGGGTCCTGAATATCGCCCCAGTAAAAACGGCAGGGGTTGGTAAACATCAGATGGATATCACAGTGTCGCCCCAGGGCTTGCAGCGCCTGGAGATAGACTGGTGGCAGGGCGGAAATTCCACAGATAAATACCCGTTGCGGTAATCCGGGCGGCGCGGTTTCACTCTCTTCTAAGGTGCGAATAAAGTGCTGATATAAATTGGCCCGATGCCAAAGAGGTTCAGCCAACTCTCGGGTATAGTTTTGTAACTCATCCCACAGTTGCGCCTGCCACTGCTGCGCCTCGCCCAGGCCCTCGATCAGGGTCTGCTGTTGCCAGCTCTCCAGCCAGTGTGGCCGATAGACCAGATACTGGTCAAACAGATCCGCAATACGCGCCGCCAGTTGATACAGTTTACGGCCCTGATCTTCATCCTGCAGATAGTGATGTAACGGGGCAAAAGCCTCGCGGCACAGCAGTTGCGGTAACAGACACATCAGTTTCCAGGTCATAGCATCTTTACTGAAGGCACTCTCTTTAGGAATGCCCGGTAACACGGTGGTAAACATCTGCCAGATAAAGGTGGCAGGCAGCGGAAAATCGATATTGGCGGCAATACCAAAATGTTTTGCCAGTTCAATCTGCAGCCACTGCGCCATGCCCGGACTTTGCACCAGTATCACATCATGAACAAAGGGATCCGACGCGGGCTCGCGTTCTATCAGCGCTGCGATAATCGACTTCAGCAGATCCAACTTGTTAGAGTGATAAAGGGTGAACATCTGTTCTCCAAATAAATTCACAAACGACGGGTATATGATACCTAAAGTATTGCGCCCTGCGGCCAGGTTCTGTTGATTTTTGGTCAAAAACTACAAGTAACCACCCCGGCGCTGACGCGCCACCCCACAGCATAGGTATCTACACATCTTTGTGATGGGGGAGGGCTCCTAAATTCCCCTCCGTGGAGGGGTGGCCCGTCAGGGCCGGGGTGGTTAATACGCCATATCCTCATTTCAACTCTGTAAAACATCCGCTGTTCGACTATTTGATACACGAAAATCTAATATACTCTGTCGCGTGCA
>JBOFSC010000280.1:0-1921 GCA_051651345.1 Enterobacteriaceae bacterium | reverse complement strand
GTACGTTGGGTAGGTAACGTTAGTTCATATTCGGTGGCGAGTTCATCAGGAGTAATGGCGATCCAGATTCCTTCTTCCAAATCAAAGGGGTGTTGACCTAAGTGAGCCTCTTGCAACAGTACGGAGTGTTGTTGTTTTTATATTATCGCGTTCATATTTCAGCAATAGTGTAGTGGTCAAGTCAAATGGGCCACTACAGTTGGCATGCAATGAAAACCTGTTAAGAACTAATCATGTGCATTTTATAAACCATTCCTGTGCATTATATGAACAATTGTTACTCAAGAAACCATGTCAGGTTGGAGTGATTGCCGTGAGGCTGTTTTATTGTGCATGAAATGCTGATAAAACCAGCAAACAATAGCAGATACTGATAAACACTATTGACTGTCGTGTTTTGGTAAGTAGAATGCATCGGGTCTTCAGTGAAAAATACTGCTACACTTAGCTGAAGCAGTACAACACTCATATGCGGGAATAGCTCAGTTGGTAGAGCACAACCTTGCCAAGGTTGGGGTCGCGAGTTCGAGTCTCGTTTCCCGCTCCAAATTATTCTTAATCCACTAATTTTAAAGCTAAAAATTAGAAAATCGAGAATTTATCGAACTCAGTAAGCAATGTTATCTTTTCCTGCTGAATTGTCTTTATCTTGAGAAGGCGCACCTGCCTCAGGTTTTGACTAATCATGAACGCAGGAGATCGCTGCGCGCCGCATTCAGATACTGGAACATTGACCAGAAAGTGAGAATCATCGCAATATAAAGTGCAACGATGGCCATGTACTCAACATAAGGTACAGGCCGCCACAGTAAGCCCACCAGAGAGAGCATCTGTAGCAATGTTTTCACTTTACCCACCCAGGAGACAGCCACATTGCTGCGCTTGCCCAGCTCAGCCATCCACTCGCGCAGAGCAGAGATGATAATCTCACGGCCTATCATCGTCATCGCCGGTATCGTGATCCACCAGGAGTGGTAGTATTCCGTCACCAGGACAAGCGCTGCGGCAACCATCACTTTGTCGGCAACGGGATCTAAAAATGCACCAAAACGGGTCGTCTGTTTTAACTTGCGGGCCAGAAAGCCATCAAACCAGTCCGTTACAGCGGCGATTACAAACAGGGATGCACTCAGCATCGGTGCCCAGGTAAAAGGAAGGTAAAACGCCAAAACAAAAAACGGTATCAGCGCTACTCGAAACAAAGTTAACCAGGTCGGAATATTCAATTGCATGGCTAATGATCATCAGGTCGGTGTTGGACTTGTCCTATGTTGCTACATTACACTTACTGTTTCAACGCATTAAATATTTTTTCCGCCAATACTGGCGAGATCCCCGGCACTTTAGCGATTTCATCAATGTTGGCCCGCAGTAAGGGCTGTAATCCACCCATAAATTTAAGCAGAGCCTGACGACGTTTTGGTCCTACCCCTTCGATACCTTCCAGTGGACTGGTGGATTTGACCTTCGCCCGCCTTTGGCGATGTCCGGTAATCGCATGGCGGTGGGATTCATCACGAATATATTGAATCAAATGTAATGCCGGTGAATCTGGCGCAAGAACCATCCCATTGCCTGTCGGTTGTAAAAACAGGGTCTCCAGTCCCGCCTTGCGGTCACTGCCTTTGGCAATACCCAACAGCAGAGGATGCGATTTGTCCCAACTGACATCCAGCGTGGCAAAAATATCTATCGCCTGACGCAACTGCCCTTTACCACCATCAATCAAAATCAGATCCGGTACTTTTTCTGGATCCAACTGTTTGCTGTAACGGCGCTGCAGAACCTGGGTCATTGCCGCATAATCATCACCAGGGGTGATACCCTCAATAATATAGCGTCGGTATTCTGCCTTGAGCGGCCCATCACGGTTGAAAACGACGCAAGACGCGACAGTCTGCTCTCCCATCGTATGGCTGAT
>JBOFSC010000279.1:0-2211 GCA_051651345.1 Enterobacteriaceae bacterium | reverse complement strand
CAAAGTCCATTTTCTCATGCCTGTCCGGAAAATCACCAATGAGGGCTGTTGAAAGTTGATAGCGACCCGATTGAATACCCGCAATCATACCGGAAAAGCTGTCTACCACTCTATTTTCAATTTTGATACCCAATACTTCGCTTAACGATTTGGTCAAATCA
The DNA here is from genome assembly GCA_051651345.1 of Enterobacteriaceae bacterium. Taxonomy (GTDB): domain Bacteria; phylum Pseudomonadota; class Gammaproteobacteria; order Enterobacterales; family JBOFSC01; genus JBOFSC01. The sequence continues at coordinate 2,050 of JBOFSC010000279.1, read as the reverse complement.
ATCGCAGCACCTTCCAGCGCCTCCCCCTTTGTCATCACAAAAGGTGGGTTTGCACCATCAAATACATTGATGATCACACCTTGCTTTTTTATGCTCTCTGGTAACTGTGCATATAGCTCAGCATTTTTTGCCTGGATTGAAATCTCCCCGTTAGCCTGTGAGGTTGCAGATAATAATAATCCCCCCAACACAGCCACAAAAAATAGTTTTTTTTGTATCATTCCCATCTCTCCCGGTTCATTCCTGTGATAAAAAACACATTAATTATATTATTAATCTCGTTACTTATAGCGTGTCGCTAGTCAAATAAACAAACGCCAGCGCATCTGCGACTTGCAGCACTGACTCTGGAGTTAGTTGACTGGTTGTTATTCGGATATGCCCTGTCCCATCACCACATCGACTGCCTGGCAGCACAATAACCCCCCTGCTGGTTAATGTTGTCAGGGCATACTGTTCAGAGGACACCTTCAACCATAAACTAAGACCATCGTGCTGCTCAGTATTCACTTTAACTCCCCGCTCTACAAGCGCATCAGCCAAAGCTTGTCGGCGTTGCTGATAACTCGCTCTTGCATCTGCAATCTGCTGCTGTATAACAGCATCCTGCATCATCCAGCACAACATACCCTGCAAGAGCCTACTGCACCAACTACAGCCAAAATGACGAAACGCTTGTACCTTATTAATTAACGTATCAGGGCCTGAAATAACAGCTAAGCGTAAATCAGGACCATAGGCATTAGAATAGGAGCGGATATAAAGTGTTCTGTCAGGATATACACTTCCAAGGCTGTAAAACGGTTTCGTGGACAAATCACTGATATCTTCCTTCTCGATAATCAACATATGGCTGATACTCAACAACTTTGCCATCTCCTTCAGCCGCTGTTGACTGAGAGAATGACCTGTTACAGAGTGAGTATTAGGGTTATAGATAAAAGCGACAGGATTTCTGCTTATCGCCTCTGCCAGGTCATCCAATATCGGCCCCTGCTCATCACAATGCACTGGTATGATGGTCGCATTGATATATTCCAGCATATCTATCAGTAGAGGGGATGCAGGTATTTCCAATGCCACTATGGAGCCTGGCAAAACCTGTGACAAGATAATATTGTTAAACCCTTCAAACCCACCATCAATAGCCATAAAGGCTTCCGCCTGGTAGGGCCATCGAGCACGGACGACTTGCTCCAGTTCCGGTGAAATAGGTATCATTTGATAACTGTTTAAATTTGAGACTGTTGTACCGCGACGCATGATCTGATCCAAATCAGGTAACAGCAGGGGATCAGGCGCTGACCAGGATAAATTCAATATTTCAATTCCAAAAAAATTGCCCATCGGTTGGGAATGCTTCGGTCTCGGCCCTGAAATACTATTGACCCAAACTCCCTGACTACGTCCCCCACTGATCATTCGCTGTTTCCGTAACAGACCCCAAGCGGTAGAAATCGTCGTGCGACTGACTCCAAGCTGTGTTGCCAAGCCCCTGACCGGCGGCAGATAGCTGCCGACAGCAATATCACCAGCATGCACCAACTCTGATACTTTATTGGCAATACCTCGTATGGAGTAATCTGTTATCTGAGAAGCTAACCAGCGGCAATTAACATGTATAGACTGTTTTTTATTTCTCATATTGTCATGTTCCATCCTTTGATTGTCTTGTGTCAAAACTGACTTGTCTCAATTATTCCAACTCGGTATTCTCATAAACAGAAAAGCAGTACTACTGAACGTCAACGCCAGGAAAATTGGCTTCCTCAATGAAGCCTGCTGCAGTACCCCCATCTTATTCAACTGGGATGGGGTTTTCCAACCCATCAGGACTCCACATTAGAGAGATAAGAGCTACTGCATCGCTGACATAACATCAGTAAAAAACGACAATAATAAGTATGTCAGGATTATACGTAGGATCTTTAGGATCAACCAACTGATAACGATAGAAAAAATGACGTATTTTTAGAAAAAAGAGTGGAAAGTGTGCTGTGATCATGATCAAATGATCATTCGCCAAAACAACCAACACAACCAACACAAC
>JBOFSC010000278.1:0-3945 GCA_051651345.1 Enterobacteriaceae bacterium | reverse complement strand
TTTGCGACTCATGGTCAACGAGCTCATCCCAGGCGAGATCAGAAAAGTATGTTGCTATCGTTAGGTCTTAGTATTTACCCTGTAATGAATTAAAGGTACATCAATGTGTTATGAGCTTAAGTACCTACATATGATGGCGCGATAGGTATAGGAATCATCTCTATAAGTATAGTAGAGATACTATTCAGGACAAGGTTATAAATGCTTTTCAAGCAAAGCATTTAGCACCTTATCTATCCTTACCGGAGAGCATTACTTGCTATCATAATAGAGCAGGGTAGGTTGGTTAGTTTTATCAAATAGTTAGTTATTTTTAACAAAACAAGTGAAAAATTGTGTGGTTAATCGCAGAACTTGCCTCTGAATAACGCTAAGCTGACACACTCAGGGATAAATCTTACCCACAAAATAATAAGGATTATATTTATAATGAAAAAACGTCACTATCCATTATTGATTGCTTCTACTGTGGCGCTTGCACTTCTTTCATCAAATGCCTGGTCTAAAGGTCGCCTGGTCATTTACTGTAGTGCCACTAATACGATGTGTGAAGAGGCTGCCAAATCTTTCGGCGCTAAATATGATGTCAAAACCACTTTTGTGCGCAATGGTTCGGGCAGTACCCTGGCAAAAATGGAGGCTGAAAAGAAAAATCCACAAGCGGATATCTGGTATGGCGGTACATTAGACCCCCACTCTCAGGCCGGTGAGATGGATCTGCTGGAAGCTTATCAATCTCCTGCGTTGACTGAGATTCTGCCACAGTTTCAAGATCCGGCTAAACGCAAAGGTAACTACTCCTCTGCGGTCTATATCGGCATTCTGGGCTTCGGTGTCAATACTGAGCGATTAAAAGAGAAGGGACTGCCAGAACCCACCTGCTGGAAAGACCTGACCAATCCAGCTTATAAAGGTGAGATTCAGATTGCCGATCCCCAGAGTTCAGGAACCGCATACACAGCCCTGGCCACTTTTGTCCAACTGTGGGGCGATCAGCAAGGTTTTGAGTATCTGAAGCAGTTAAACAGTAATATCTCACAATACACTAAATCTGGGATCGCTCCGGCACGTAATGCGGCGCGCGGTGAATCCACTATTGGCATCGGCTTCCTGCATGATTACTCACTGGAAAAAGAGAAGGGCGCTCCCCTCAAACTGGTTGCTCCCTGTGAAGGAACTGGCTATGAGATAGGCGGAGTCAGTATTATCAAAGGGGCCCGTAACATGGAGAATGCCAGGTTATTTGTCGACTGGGCCCTGTCTAAAGAAGCGCAAGAGCTCTCCTGGAAAAAAGGCCAGTCCTATCAGATTCTGACTAACACCACAGCAGAAACATCCCCACTTTCACTTAAGCTGGATGAGTTGAAACTGATCGATTATGACATGGACAAGTATGGGAGTGCCGACACTCGTAAATCACTCATTACCAAATGGGTAAACGAAGTCAAAATGGGACAGTAATCTCTCATTCAGACGCTATCCAAAATAGTTCCAGTTGAGGCTGCTTAAGCAGGCAGCCTCGCTTTATCTGTTGTTGAGGTGGTTATGTCAGATACGCTTACTTCCCGCGTACAGCGATCTATCGATCCCCAGTGTTACTGGTTATTACTGATCGTTATCTCTTTTATGGTTTTACCCGCTTACAGTCTGGACTACGGCATACTGGGGTCAACTCTGGATGAGTGGCTGGAGAGCTACGTCTGGTACAGTTTCGGTACAGGCTGGCTGTGGTTGTTGTTACCGATGCTTCTGCTCTGCGGTTTTGGAATGCCACAGGGGAAAGGGCGTCACTATTTTGCCATAGGCTATGCGGTGCTTTGCCTTATAGTGACATTACTGTCTGCCTGGCTACAAAACCAGGGTTTAGGCTACGCCACCATCTTATTATTACTCGCTTTAGGGGCCATTATTACCCTGGGTTTAGCGCGTCTTGAATGTCTTGGCGGGGATCTTTTTGTTCTTGGCTCCCTGGTGGCCATTATCGGCCTGGTAGCGCTGTTTATACTGTATCCCACCATTGCCATCTTTATCCCTATTTTTGTGGATGATAGCGGCCTGTTTTCGCCCTGGCAATTTGCTACCATTCTCAGCCAATCACATATTATTCAAGTTATTGTTAACTCCTTCACTCTGGCAATGGCTGTGGGGATCGGCTGCACTTTTTTCGGGCTGGTGTGTGCGGTCTACACGGCCAGAATTGCCAGACGTTCAGCCTTTATTAGCCGGATTTTTTCCATATTGCCTATCGTGACGCGGCCCTTTGTGGTCGGTCTGGGTGTGACTCTGATGATGGGGCGCTCCGGATATGTCACCGAGTGGATGCAAACCTGGCTGGGATTACAGAACAGCAACTGGCTGTATGGGTTTACCGGTATCTGGATCGCTCAGGTACTGGCCTTTACCCCCATGTCCTTTATGATATTGGACGGCGCAATTAAAACACTCCATCCCTCTCTTGAGGAGGCCTCATATACCCTGCGGGCCAATCGTTATCAGACGTTTTACCGCGTGTTTCTGCCTCTGCTAAGACCGGCGCTGGCTAACTCATTTCTGATTGTCATCGTGCAGTCTCTGGCAGATTTCAGTAATCCGCTGGTATTAGGCGGCAACTACGATGTGCTCGCCACCCAGATCTACTGCTATATCACCGGCGCACAACTGGATTATCCTGCTGCCAGTACACTTGGTGTGATTCTGCTCGTTTTCTCCCTGAGCGTATTTTTACTGCAGTATATGTGGATAGGTAAACGCTCTTATGTCACGCTGTCCGGCAAATTTTCCCGTGGTGAGGTTCAACCCTTACCAGAAGGGCTGAAGATCGCTATATCGCTGTTGTTATACCTGTGGATTGCCTTTAATACGTTGCTGTATGGCAGCATTTTTTATGGCAGTTTTACCGTCAACTGGGGCGTGGACTATACCCTGACATTGGATAACTTTATTAAGCTATTTGGCCAGGGCTTCAGCGATGGTGCATGGCCGTCCCTGTTGGATACACTGCTGTATGCAGGTATCGCCGCTCCGATCACCGCATTTTTGGGTCTCCTGATTGCTTATGTGGTGGTGCGGCAACAGTTTCATGGCAAGAAAACCATTGAGTTTATGACCATGCTCTGTTTTGCCGTACCCGGCACCGTGGCTGGGGTCTCCTATATTCTGGCTTTTAACAGCGCCCCCATCTATCTGACCGGAACGGCCGCGATTGTTATTATCTCCATGGTGATGCGTAATGTGCCGGTCGGGATACGGGCCGGTATTGCCGGGCTGGGGCAACTCGACAAGTCTCTGGATGAGGCCTCCCTCAGTTTACGCGCAGGTTCATTAAGAACCATCGTCTATATTTTATTACCTCTTTTGCGGCCTGCTATTCTGTCCGCATTGATTTACAGTTTCGTCAGAGCCATGACCACGGTCAGCGCCATTATCTTCCTGGTTACCCCGGATACACGGGTTGCCACCTCCTATATATTGAATCGCGTGGAAGATGGGGAATATGGGATAGCCATTGCCTATGGCTCTATTCTGATCGTGGTGATGATGACGATTATTCTGTTATTTGACTATCTGGTCGGAGAGGCGCGAGTCGCCCGTTCAACCGCTAAACAATCTGATAAAAATAAGGTTTGATTATGGTAACTACAGACTCAACTGCGCAGCCCTTCGTTGAACTGAAAGAGATTCATAAAGCTTTTGGTCAGCACACGGTGATTGAAAAATTGGATCTCTCCCTGAACCGGGGGGAGATGGTCACCTTATTAGGCCCCTCCGGCTGTGGTAAAACCACCATTTTGCGCTTATTAGCCGGACTTGAGCGCCCCACCAGTGGACACATTTTTATCGATGGCGAGGATGTCACCAATCGTTCCATTCAGCAGCGTGATATCTGTATGGTTTTTCAATCCTACGCTCTGTTTCCACATATGTCTTTGGGTGAGAATATCGGTT
>JBOFSC010000277.1:0-4891 GCA_051651345.1 Enterobacteriaceae bacterium | reverse complement strand
TTTTGCGACTCATGGTCAACGAGCTCATCCCAGGCGAGATCAGAAAAGTATGTTGCTATCGTTAGGTCTTAGTATTTACCCTGTAATGAATTAAAGGTACATCAATGTGTTATGAGCTTAAGTACCTACATATGACTCTACGATAGCAGTAATCATTGTTTGCTTAATACGATAGCGGATGACAGCGTATTGGGCTGAATATTAAAGATATTGGCTGGCTCACGATTGCCAAATTACAACACATTGCCTTAAACCTGCGCGAGGTGCAATGAACACTATGAGTACAATCAGTTTTATCAAAAAGCCGCTGTTTATCCTTTCTGCTGTTCTGCTGGTGGCGGTAGTTATTTTTTTATCATGGCTGCGAGCCCCCGCTGTGCCGGAAGGTTTCGCGGCGGGTAACGGGCGTATTGAGGCAACGGAGATCGATATTGCCAGCAAACGGGCCGGGCGCATTGCCGATATTCTGGTGCGGGAAGGGGATTTTGTGAAACAGGGTGAGATCCTGGTGAAAATGGATGTATCTGAACTGGAACAGCAATTGATGGAGGCTGAGGCACAAATCAAAGAGGCCAAAAGCGCAGTGGTCACAGCTGAATCAGGTCAGCAACAGCGGATCAGCGAAAAAAAGGCGGCAGAAGCGGCAGTGAAGCAGCGTGAAGCGGAACTGGATGCGGTGGATAAGCGCTGGCACCGCTCGCAGGAGTTGGTACGCAGAGGTGCCGCTTCCCGCCAGCAACTGGATGATGATCAGGCGGCGGCCTCCGGTGCCCGCTCTGCATTGCAGGCTGACAGTGCCAAAGTCATGGCGGCGCAGGCTGCCATCGATTCAGCCAGCTCACAGATTATTCAGGCTAAAGCACGGGTTTTAGCCACCGAGGCCACGGAGAGACGCCTGCAAACGGAACTGGATGACAGTGTTCTTAAGGCTCCGCGCGCCGGGCGCATTCAGTATCGTATTGCTGAGCCGGGAGAAGTATTACCGGCGGGGGGGCCGGGTGCTCAATATGGTGGATCTCAGCGATGTCTATATGACCTTCTTCCTGCCCACGGAGCAGGCGGGCCAGGTGGCTATCGGTACCGAAGTGCATATTATTCTGGATGCGGCGCCGCAGTTTGTGATTCCGGCACAGGCCAGCTTTGTCTCTGCGGTGGCGCAGTTTACCCCAAAAACTGTGGAAACAGATAATGAGCGACTTAAGTTGATGTTTCGTGTCAAGGCCCGTATCTCCCCCGAGTTATTGCAGCAACACCTGCAACAGGTGAAAACCGGTTTACCGGGTAAGGCCTGGGTTCGCCTGGATCCCAAAGCTGAATGGCCTGCAGCATTACAAGTGAGGCTGCAGCAATGAACGGGCGACGGGAGCCATTGACCCCGCAGCAGTCAGCTATTGTCAGCCTGCGTAATGTCAGCCTGCACTATGGTGCGACGGCGGCGTTACGCGACTTTAGCCTGGATATTCCCGCTAAAAAGATGGTGGGTCTGATTGGCCCGGATGGAGTGGGAAAATCGACACTGCTGTCATTGATAGCGGGATCGCGCAAGGTACAGCAGGGCGAAGTGCAGGTGCTTGGGGGCCAGATGAGCGATGCCCGACATCGGCGCCAAATCTGCTCCAGTATCGCTTATATGCCTCAGGGGCTGGGTAAGAACCTCTACCACACCCTGTCGGTATTTGAGAATGTGGATTTCTTTGGCCGTCTGTTTGGTCAGTCCCGTCAGGAGCGGGAGCAGCGCATTGATAGACTGTTACGCAGCACCGGTCTGGCCCCGTTTCGCGATCGTCCCGCAGGTAAATTATCGGGAGGGATGAAACAGAAGGTGGGGCTCTGTTGCGCGCTGATCCACGATCCGGAACTGCTGATTTTAGATGAACCCACCACTGGTGTTGACCCCCTGTCACGGGCCCAGTTCTGGGAGCTGATAGACAGTATTCGCGACCAGCATCAACAGATGAGTGTGTTGGTGGCAACGGCCTATATGGAAGAGGCCGAACGTTTTGACTGGCTGGTGGCCATGGATAGCGGGCAGATCCTCTCCACGGGCAGCGCCAGTGAGTTACGTGAGCAAACAGGTTCAAAGAGTCTGGAGGAGGCGTTTATCGCTTTGTTGCCCGAGGAGAGAAAACGTCATCACCATCCGGTGGTTATCCCGCCTCGTTGCGATTCCGTCGATATCGCCATTGAGGCCCAGGGACTGACAAAACGTTTCGGTCAGTTTGTAGCGGTGGATAATGTCAGTTTTCGCATCCCCCAGGGGGAGATTTTCGGTTTTCTCGGCTCTAATGGCTGTGGTAAATCCACCACCATGAAGATGCTGACCGGGCTGCTGCCCGCCAGTGAAGGCAAGGCCTGGCTGTTTGGCAAAGAGATTGATCCCAGGGATCTGGCAACGCGGCAGCGGGTGGGCTATATGTCCCAGGCCTTCTCTCTCTATGGGGAGTTAACAGTCAGACAAAACCTGGATCTGCATGCGCGCCTGTTTCATATTCCGCCGGAGCAGATTGAGGTGCGTATTCAGGAGATGAGTGAGCGTTTTTCACTGACCGAGGTGGCGGACGTATTGCCGGAAGAGTTACCCCTCGGCATCCGTCAGCGCCTCTCTCTGGCGGTGGCGGTGATCCATCGCCCGGATATGCTGATTCTGGATGAACCCACTTCCGGGGTGGACCCGGTGGCGCGGGATCAGTTCTGGCAGTTAATGGTGGATCTGTCGCGCAACGATAAGGTGACCATCTTTATTTCCACCCACTTTATGAATGAGGCGGAGCGTTGCGATCGCATCTCCCTGATGCATGCCGGTAAGGTGCTGGCCTGCGATACCCCAGCGAATCTGGTGGCGCACAGCGGTGCCGAGACCCTGGAGCAGACCTTTATCGGTTACTTACAACAGGCCGAAGCAGAAGCTCAGGGCGGGGCGTCTGTAGCAGAAGAGGCTACAGCAGAGGAAACAGCGTTGCCGGTATCGGGCGAATCAAACGCTCAGGGCAGTTGGCGTCGTCACTTCAGCTTGACGCGCCTCACCAGTTACAGCCTGCGGGAAACCATAGAGCTAAGGCGAGATCCAGTCCGTTTTACTCTGGCGCTGTTGGGCACCGTGATCCTGATGTTTATTATGGGCTATGGCATCAGCATGGATGTGGAAAATCTGCGCTTTGCGGTACTCGACCGGGATAACACCATTCTCAGTAATAATTACGATCTTAATATGGCCGGTTCGCGTTATTTTATCGAACAGCCTCCCATTAGCGATTACGAACAACTGGACTGGCGTTTGCGCGATGGGGAGTTGGCTATGGCGCTGGAGATCCCCGACAATTTTGCCAGGGATATTAAAAGAGGGCGCCAGGTGGAGATCGGCGTCTGGATCGATGGCTCGATGCCCAATCGCGCCGAAACCATACGCGGCTATGTGGAGGCGATGCATGGGCGCTGGCTGGCCGAAATGGCCTACCTCTATCCCGGAGAGAATGTGGCCGGTCCCCGGTTTAATCTTGAAACACGCTATCGTTATAATCCGGATGTGCGCAGCCTGCCTGCCATTGTGCCTGCGGTGATCCCGTTGTTGCTGATGATGATTCCCGCCATGCTGGGGGCATTAAGTGTGGTGCGGGAGAAAGAGCTGGGCTCGATTATTAATCTCTATGTGACACCGGTGACCAAACTGGAGTTTTTGCTGGGAAAACAGCTACCGTATCTGGCCCTTGGGATGTTCAACTTTCTCCTGCTGTGCGGCTTATCGGTCTATATCTTCCAGGTGCCGCTCAAAGGGAGCTTTCTCACCCTGAGTCTGGCGGCCTTTCTGTATGTGATTATTGCCACGGGGATGGGGCTGTTGATCTCCAGTTTTATCAGCAGTCAGATTGCGGCTATTTTCGGTACGGCGATCATCACTCTGCTACCGGCGACCCAGTTTTCCGGCATGATTGATCCGGTCAGTTCACTGGAGGGATTCGGCCGCCTGGTGGGTAATATCTATCCCACCTCCTATTTTCTAACCATCGCCAGGGGCACTTTCTCCAAAGCGCTGGGGATGGCAGATCTCTACGCCGCCTTTATCCCGTTACTGGTGGCGATTCCGCTGGTGCTGGGGCTGAGTGTCCTGTTACTGAAAAAGCAGGAGGCGTAATGGAGAGTCTGAAAAATATTTTCAATCTGGGTCTGAAAGAGCTGCGCAGCCTGATGCGTGACAAGGCGATGCTGCTATTGATCGCGTTTTCTTTTACTGTCTCGATTTACTCCTCTGCCACGGTGACGCCGGGGGCCCTGAATAAGGCCCCTATCGCCTTTGTGGATTATGACCGTTCTCAACTCTCTCATCAGATTATCGACAGCTTTTTCCCTCCCTTTTTTCAGACACCGAAGGTGATCAGTGAGGATCAGATAGACCCGCTGCTGGATCAGGGGCTGTACACTTTTGTGCTGACGATTCCCCCTGATTTTGAGCGCAATCTGCTGGCGGACAGGCAACCGTCGATTCAGGTGAATGTGGATGCAACCCGTATGAGCCAGGCCTTTATCGGCAACGGCTATATCCAGAATATTATCAATGGCGAGGTGGAGCGCTTTGTGCAAAAAGCGCGTTTGCAGAAGCGAACGCCGGTGGAGTTACAGATCAGAACGCGCTTTAACCCCAATCTGGAGCAGGCTTGGTTTGGTTCGGTGATGGAGATTATCAATAATATCACCATGCTGGCGATTATTCTTACCGGCTCGGCGCTGATCCGCGAGCGGGAGCATGGCACCATTGAGCATCTGCTGGTGATGCCGGTGACCCCTTTTCAAATCATGATGGCGAAAGTGTGGTCTATGGGATTAGTGGTGCTGGTGGCGTCGTGGCTCTCTCTGACGCTGATGGTGGAAGGGCTGTTGCAGGTGCCCATTGCGGGTT
>JBOFSC010000276.1:0-15608 GCA_051651345.1 Enterobacteriaceae bacterium | reverse complement strand
ATTGCTCCGGGGTTCCTGTTGGTGCGCTACGCGGCCATTGTGTTATGGCTCTACAGCGCCTGGGAAGGGGTACGTCTGAGTTGGGAACATACGATGAAGATCCTGCATCCCAATCCCTTTGCTACCTGTGATTTTATCGCCCGTTTTCCTGGTTGGCTGCCCCTGGATAAATGGCTGCCTGCCATATTCCGCGCCGAGGCAGATTGTTCTGTATCGCAATGGCGTTGGCTGTCGCTGGAGATGCCTCAGTGGTTGCTGATTATCTTTTCGATCTTTTTACTGCTGGGCGTGATTGTCGCGATCAGTCAGTTTGTTAAACTGCCCCGTCGCGACTTTTTTAGTTTCAGATAATAACCGGGCCTTCCTCTGGCAGATTCAGGATATGGTCCTGCCACTCGGTTACCTCAGATTCCGGGACCGCCAGGTTACGCACCGAGATGCCTGCGGCATGCATGGCCTCTCTCGAACCTGTCAGCAGGGGGTGCCATTCTGGCAGGGGTTTACCTTCCCCCAGCAGACGATAACTGCAGGTCTGTGGTAGCCAGGCAAAGGTAAATAAGTTGTCCCATGTCAGCTTGGTGCAATCGGGTTCACGGCGAAAACGTCTGTCGTAGTGGCGGCACTGGCATGATTTGATATTCAGCTGACAGCACGCCACATTGGTGTAGTAGAGTTGATCCGTTTCAGCATCGATCAGTTTATGCAGACAGCACTGACCACAACCATCACAGAGAGACTCCCACTCTGTCTCGCTCATTTCCTGTAAGGATTTTGTTTGCCAAAAAGGCGCCTCTGTCATGCTGTACCTCGTAAGCTAGATAATTCTGGTATTGATAGTGTATTGATTAAGGCCAACGGTCACTGCATCCCCAGGGGAGAGTGGCCCGACTCCGGCGGGGGTGCCGGTTAAGATGATATCCCCCGCGCGCAGGGTGAAAAATTGGCTCATATAGCTGATGAGGGGTATGATAGCCGTGATCATCATCTCTGTGTTGCCATTTTGTCTCTGCACGCCATTAACTGACAGGGTGAGCTGTGCCTTTTGTGGCGTTGTGAGTTCCCCTGCCGGAATAAACCCGGAAATGGGGCAAGAGCCATCAAATGCTTTGGCTTTTTCCCACGGCTGCCCTTTCTGTTTGCAACTGCGCTGAATATCGCGCAGGGTGAGATCCATGGCGATACCATAACCGGCTATCGCTTGTTTAACCCGCTGCTCACTGGCTTGTCTGAGGGGCATCCCAATCAGAACCGCCAGTTCTACTTCATGGTGAACTTCACCGAGCCCCACAGGGATAATAATCGGCTGGCGAATATCACATAAGGCCGTTTCCGGTTTAATAAACAGGACGGGCTCCTGGGGCGTCGCGGAACCCATCTCTTTGATATGATCCGCGTAGTTGCTGCCAACGCAGACGACTTTGCCTGCGGGCAGGTCCAGTAGTGCTCCGTTCCATTCATGCAGGTGAAACATAGTTGCAACTCCTTGGTAAGGCTACCTCCGGCTTGTCAGGGGTGAGGTATAGGGATTCTCAGGCCCGCCGTGAATCCATCCCTGGAGGCTCGAACTTGCCGCGTCCTGCGGCAAACGGCCTGATAACCCCTATACCTCACCCCTTCTAATCGACAGAAGCGGCTATTGATTTGTGCCTGATGAAACTGTATTTAGTGCATCGGAGAGCATGCCGACACTGATGGCAAAAAAGTATGATCGGTTCCAATGCATAAGTGTTCGGAAATTATCATACACCATAAATGCCCTGCCCTGGTTATCTTCAGGGATGATTATCCAGGCCTGGGCTATGTCAGGCAGTGGCTGACCACTTTGCGCTCTGATACCCATATCACGCCATTGTGCCACGCTTTTGGCTTTCTCCGGGGTGACGCCTTCCAGTTCATGGGAGAAACCGGCAGGCAATATTATCTGCTCGCCCCAGGGCTGTCCTTCCTGCCAGCCTTCAGTGGCAAGGTAGTTGGCCATGGAGGCGAAGATGTCGCGGGTGTTGTTCCAGATATCAATATGACCTGTGCCATCGCTGTCGACGCCATATTTTAAGTAAGAGCTGGGCATAAACTGGCACTGTCCCATGGCACCCGCCCAGGAGCCTTTCAGTTGCTCACGATCGATATAGCCTTTCTGCAGAATTTGTAATGCCGCCATCAGTTCCCGGACAAAGAAGGCTTCACGCCGTCCTTCAAACGCCAGGGTCGACATAGCAGAGATGATGTCCTCTTTGCCCTGGATACGGCCAAAACTGCTCTCCATTCCCCACAAAGCGGCAATCACGCTGGCATCGACGCCATAGCGTGTCCCTGCGGACTGGAGCTGTGAATAGTACTCCTGATACTTTTGCCGGGTCTGGGCAATCTTGCTGGCGGGCAGGACACGTTGTAAGTAGATGTCCAGAGTGATTTTCTTTTCCAGTTGTCCACGATCGGATTTAATGGCCCTGCTGACGAAATGGACCTGGCTAAAAGCGTCATCTACGGTTTTGGCATCGATGCCGTGTTGCAGGGCGTACTCTTTTAGTTTCTCGATATAGACGGGGAATTCACTTTCTACACGCGGGCCGTCAAAACCAATAACCGCTGGGGGGACGGCCTGTTGTGCTACACTGATCCCCTGAACAGGCGGCGGTTTTACTGGCTCTGCGGTGCAGCCGGACAGCAAAGAGAATGAAAACAGCAGGGTGTAGCCTGCCAGGTTGACCATTTTAGGTGCTCTCATCAGATTAGATCCTGTCTATGGGATGTTCCGGTGGGGGTAACTGTAAATAGTAGCCCTGCTGTTGCAAAAGATGACGCACTTGTTCAATATCGGCGATGGCTAATTTTTTATATTTATTGAGTGCCAGCAGCATAGCAAATTGTGGTTGACCGAAATTATGTAATAATTCAGAGGGAACTCGGGAAAAATCATCCCGTTTTTCAATGTAGAGATACATCTGTTGCTGTTTAGGGCTTCGATAAATGGCACACAGCATGGCTAACCTTAATTAATTTTGACTGTCTATGGCACTGAATATAACATGTTTACCATTAATTTGTTGCGCTCTTAAATCGAGTCAGGATAGATGATACAATCCCCCATTGAACTAAAGGGCAGTAATTTTACCTTGTCGGTTATCCAATTAAATCAGGCCAGTCCGGAAACCATTCGTCTGGCCCTGTTGGAAAAGATTCAGCAGGCACCTGCTTTTTTACGCAATGCTCCCGTTGTTCTCAATGTCAGCAAACTTTCTGCTGATGCTAACTGGCCCGCCATCAAGCAGGCGGTGGAACAGACGGGACTGCATGTGGTGGGTGTCAGCGGCTGGCAGCAGCAGGATGAGTTGAAGCAGGCGGTGGTCGCCGCTGGTTTTCCTCTGTTAAATGAGGGTAACCGGCAAAAACAGAGTGCAACGCCGGTGGCTGAACCTGTGATCACCAGGAGCAAAATCGTCTCCACGCCAATTCGCTCCGGTCAGCAGATCTATGCCCGTAACAGCGATCTGATTGTGCTGGCGCATGTGAGTGCGGGAGCCGAGTTGGTCGCTGATGGTAATATTCATATTTATGGAGTCATGCGCGGACGGGCTCTGGCCGGTGCCAGTGGTGATGGTGAAAGCCAGATTTTTTGTACCCAGTTAAACGCAGAACTTGTCTCCATTGCCGGGCAGTATTGGCTGAGCGATCAGATCCCGGCCCCTTTTTATGGCAGCGCCTGCAGAATATGCTGGCGCGATAATGTTTTATCAATTGAACCACTATAGGACCCTGTCACAAGGAATCCACTGCATGGCACGAATAATTGTTGTTACCTCAGGTAAAGGGGGGGTCGGGAAAACCACCTCCAGCGCGGCAATCGCAACCGGTCTGGCGCAGAAAGGAAAAAAGACGGTTGTGATCGACTTTGATATCGGATTGCGTAATCTCGACCTGATCATGGGGTGTGAGAGGCGGGTAGTCTATGATTTTGTCAATGTGATTCAGGGGGATGCCAAATTGCATCAGGCCCTGATCAAGGACAAACGCATCGAGGAGCTTTATGTACTGCCTGCATCACAAACCCGCGATAAGGATGCCCTGACCCGCGAAGGGGTGGAAGCGGTGTTGCAGGAGCTGGATGAGATGGGTTTTGATTTTGTTATCTGTGACTCTCCGGCCGGTATTGAAAGTGGCGCCCTGATGGCGCTCTATTTTGCCGATGAGGCGATTATCACTACCAATCCTGAGGTCTCTTCTGTGCGTGACTCGGATCGGATCCTCGGTATTTTATCGGCGAAGTCCCGTCGTGCGGAGCTGAATCAGGATGCGATACGCGAGCATCTTCTGCTGACACGCTATAACCCCGGACGGGTTAACCGGGGGGATATGCTGAGTGTCGAGGATGTGGTGGATATTCTGCGTATTCCTCTGCTGGGTGTGATTCCTGAAAGTCAGTCGGTTCTGCGGGCCTCTAACCAGGGTGAGCCGGTGATTCTGGATTCAGAGTCCGATGCCGGGCAAGCCTATCAGGATACGATTGAGCGCCTCCTGGGTAATCAGCTCCCTTTACGCTTCGTTGAAGAAGAGAAGAAAGGGTTTCTGAAGCGTATTTTTGGGGGATAAAAGATGGCATTACTTGATTTTTTTCTGTCTCGCAAAAAAGGTACGGCTAACATCGCCAAAGAGCGGTTGCAGATTATTGTGGCAGAACGGCGTCGCGGAGACAGTGAACCACACTATCTGCCGCAACTGAAGCAAGATATTCTGGCGGTGATCAGTAAATACATCCATGTTGATCCGGAAACTGTCAATGTCCATCTGGAGCAGAAAGGCGATGATATTACGGTACTGGAACTGAATGTGACACTGCCGGATGAGGTGGTGGGGAAGAGTTAACAACTCCCTCCCCTGGCAAGGGGAGGAGCATTACCCCAGCGTCTTCATCACCCCTTGCAAAGGGTCTGTCAGCAGATCCCCACGCCAGCCACTCAGTAGCTCCGGTAGTGGCTGATCGGCTGTCCAGCAGTACTGCAACCACTGGTTGATCTGCCGCCGCGAGGCGAGCAGTTCACTACTTAGCCCTGATTGCTCCGCCACCTGTTGTAGCATCCCTTTTACCGCTTTAAACGCCTGCTTATAGCCGGGGTGATCCTGAATGCGGCTTAGTGGCTCAGGTAACTCTGACTCTGGCAGGGCTTGCGCCTGGGCCACCAGTTGTAGCAGGGTCTTTCCGTGAAAGCGGATTTCACTGCCACTGAGGCCCAGTTGCTGTAACTGATTCATTGAACCTGGCAGATTACGCGCCACCTGCCACAGGTTGACCTCCTGAACCACAAAATTAATCGCCAGATCGCGGCTGCGCGCCTCCTGCAGTCTCCAGGCTGCCAGCAGTTGTAAACAGGCGAGCTGTCGCGGTTGTAACTGCCAGGCATTGCCGATATCACGATACGCCTGCTCCGGCTGCAGCACGCTCTGACGGCGCTGACTTAACAGTTCGCACTCGTTACGCACCGCCTCTGTCCAGCCGCTGGTCTGGCATTGCTGCAACAGCGCCTCAGCCATGGGTAACAGGTAAAAGACATCTGCAGCGGCGTAATCGCACTGTTTATCCGACAGAGGACGGGCCAGCCAGTCGGTGCGGGTTTCACTCTTATCCAGCGTCACCTGCAAATAGTGTTGCACCAGGGTGGCAAAACTACAGGAGAGGGGCAGACCGGCAAACGCCGCCATAATCTGGGTATCCAGAAAAGGCGTCGGCAACACCCCATAAGCGGTCTGAAGCAGTTCCAGATCTTCACTCCCCGCATGCAGTAACTTAATTTGCCCGGGGGCTGTTAATAAGCGCTTAAAGGGCTGCCAGACTGTGATTAATAGCGGATCGATCAGCGCCAGGGTTTCACCATCATAGAGCTGTAGCAGACCTGGCTGTGGGTAGTAGGTGCGCGTGCGCACAAACTCGGTATCCAGGGCTAAATAAGGCGCAGCGGCCATCTGGTCACAGACTTGCTCTAATGCGCTGTCATCAACAATTAACTGATAATTCAAAATGCTTCTCACTTCTGTTTGCTGTCTGCGGAGTTGCATAACTCACGCCGTAATATTTTACCGATATAGGATTTAGGCAACTCATCGTGGAATTCTATGATTTTTGGCACTTTATATCCGGTGAGATAAGTTCGGCAATAATCACGTAACTCTTCGTAAGTGAGGTTGGGATCTTTTTTCACCACACAAATTTTAACCGTCTCTCCCGAAGCTTCATGAGGCACCCCCACCGCAGCCACTTCCAGAACTTTAGGATGGGCGGCAACCACCTCTTCTATCTCATTGGGATAGACATTAAAGCCGGAGACCAGGATCAGATCTTTTTTACGATCGACGATACGCAAAAATCCCTGCTCATCGATACGCACAATATCCCCTGTGGCCAGCCAGCCCTCCTTAAGCACCTCGGCGGTGGCTTGCGGGCGCTGCCAATAGCCTTTCATCACCTGCGGGCCTCTGATCAGTAACTCCCCCTCCTCGTCCGGGCTGACATCATTGCCCTCCCTGTCCACCAGACGAATCTCTGTTGAGGGCACCGGAATGCCAATGCTGCCGTTAAACTCGCGCAAGTCGTAGGGACAGGCGGCGACCAGGGGCGAACACTCACTTAAACCGTAGCCCTCCAGCAGATATTGGCCTGTTAACTTTTGCCAGCGCTCTGCCACACTCCTGTGCACCGGCATGCCCCCCGCTGCTGCCAGCCTGAGGTGGGAAAAGTCTATCGCACAAAATTGCTTATCATTCAGCAGGGCATTAAACAGAGTACTGACACCAGTAATCACCGTAAAGGGATATTGGGTCAACTCACGCACCATACCACGAAAATCCCGTGGATTGGTGATCAGCAGATTGGTGCCGCCCAGTTCGATAAACAGCAGGCAGTTGATGGTCAGAGCGTAGATATGATAGAGGGGCAGCGCGGTGACCACCAGCTCTTGTCCGGTGTGCAGCAGAGCCCCGTAAGCCCCTTTTGCCTGTTGCAGATTCGCCAGCAGATTGCGGTGGGTGAGCATCGCACCTTTGGCTTCCCCGGTGGTGCCGCCGGTATATTGTAAAAAGGCCAGGTCCTCACCGCTGACTATCGGCTTCACATACTGCATACGTCTGCCATTGTGGATCACCGAGCGAAAGGAGATCGCCCCCGGTAATTTATATTTCGGCACCAGGCGTTTGATATATTTGACCACAAAGTTAACCAGTGTTCTTTTCGGAGCAGAGAGTTGATCCCCTATCCGGGTCAGAACCACATGTTTAATGCGGGTGTTGTGCACTATCTGTTCCAGGGTGTGGGCAAAGTTGCTGACCACCACAATCGTGGTTGCCCCGCTGTCCACCAGTTGCTGCTCCAGTTCGCGCGGTGTATAGAGCGGATTGATATTCACCACCACCAGACCGGCACGCAGTACCCCAAACAGAGCGATGGGATATTGCAGCAAATTCGGCATCATCAACGCGACCCTGTCACCTTTTTTAAGCTTGAGGTGATTTTGCAACCAGGCGGCAAAAGCCCGGCTACGCTCCTCCAGTTTACGAAATGTCAGCGGCTGACCATTATTAATAAAGGCAGGTTGATCATTAAATCGTTGTACCGCCCTTTCAAACATCTCCAGTAACGAGGTATCGCAATCAGGATCGATTTCTGCCGGAACATCGGCAGGGTAGCGTTTAAGCCAAAACTTTTCCACAGTGGTCTCCCGAAACCCAACTCGGCGTTATACTCGAAAAATGTTGAGTATAAACGGGCAAAGCGGCCCAAAAGCCGCCTTGCAAATGTGGTCAGTCTACCACTTAACTCACTCTGTGAGTATAGTTTGTACCTGTGCGGGACCATATCCCCAACCCGGCCCCCGTCCCCAAATGGGGCCATGAGGTGAAAAGTAGGGATAATAGGGGTAGGAGTAACTATCCAGCGGGCCAGTCCACATCACACCACCACCAGGATAGATCACCTCCTGAGTGACATGCCAGCGCTGCAGCCCTTGGGCATCGATCACCAGGAACATATACGGGGCTTTATCCACCTCTCCCCGCTCAGTTCCTTTTAAGGTTCCCAACACCGTGATGTAATGGCCGGAGTAATCCAGAGGTTCGAGGAAATGTCTGACCTGAATCAGGAAGCGCCCTTCAGAAGCGCTATTCAGGCGAGGACGGGCATATTTA
Organism: Enterobacteriaceae bacterium; assembly: GCA_051651345.1. Lineage (GTDB taxonomy): Bacteria > Pseudomonadota > Gammaproteobacteria > Enterobacterales > JBOFSC01 > JBOFSC01. The sequence goes on along the minus strand of JBOFSC010000276.1, from coordinate 7,439 downwards.
TCCAGCGGATAGCTGACCACTTCCAGCAGGCTAAACTCCTGACTGTTTTTGACCGCCACCACCTGGCCGCCAAAGCGCACCTGCTTGCCCACCCAGGCTCCGGGCGTGCCTTTCACCTGACCAAAACTTTGCTCAGGGGGCTCAGTTCCCCCTTTAATGGCATCAGGGATGGTCATACAACCCGACAGTAACAGGGTGGCTGCAACCAACACTGCAGAGACATAACGCTTGAAAATTTGACTGCTCATTGTTCCCCTCTCTCATTGATCGAGTGGTACCCTTCACTTTCAAGTAGTCTCTTGAAATCCATCGGGTATCAATCAGCGACCTGGTAACTTCTTCCAGGCCACTTCATTGCGTAGATAGATGGGCTCCGCCTGCTCTACCGGCACAGACTCGCCATGATTCCAGCCAGCGATTGCCAGTGGCAGCATATCTTGTGCATCTGGTAACAGTATAGTTGTATTTATGGGTTGCTCCATTGTCCCCCCCGCCAGATAAGGGTAACTTTGCCAGCCGGTGCCCGCCATCGCCCAGCCTTCGGGCAATTGAGACAGGCTGTTTTGCGCCTTTTCCGGGGTGATCACCTGTTCCGGGACCTTTTCCAGCCACTGGCCATCGCTCTCTCTTTGATATACCGCCCAATAAAGCTCTGCCATGCGGGCATCGATGGCGCTGATCACTGTGCTTTTACCTTCAAGACGCCAGGCCCCCTGAGCCAGGGTCTTTAGCGTGGACACCGGAATCATCGCTAAATCCGCCCCCAGAGCCAGCCCCTGAGCAATACCGATGCCAATGCGGATACCGGTAAAACTGCCCGGACCTCGGGCAAAAGCCAGGGCGTCCAGTTGTTGCAGGCTAAGGCCGCTGTCAGCTAACAACGCCTGCACCATCGGCAGCAGGAGTTGGCTACTTTCGCGCGGGGAAATCTGATAACGTCCGGTGATCTCTCCCTGATTCCACAAAGCGACAGAGCAGGCTTCTGTTGCGCTGTCCAGCGCCAGGATGCGGATGGTCATGATACTGCTTTTACCTCTGACTATTATTTTGGGTTAAAAAATCGATTGCGGTGGCGATATCCCTGGTACGGGGCGCGGGCGGCAGGCTTCTGACAAACAGCTCACCATAGGGGCGTAAGACCAGGCGGTTGTCACAAATCACGATCACCCCGCGATCATCATGGTCGCGGATCAGACGTCCTACCCCCTGTTTCAGGGTAATCACCGCCTCCGGCAACTGAACTTCGTTAAAAGGATCGCCACCACGCAGGCGGCAATCTTCCATACGCGCCTTGAGCAGCGGGTCCTCCGGTGAAGCAAAAGGTAATTTGTCGATGATCACACAGGAGAGAGTATCACCGCGCACATCAACCCCCTCCCAAAAGCTGCCGGTGGCAATTAACAGGGCATTGCCCGCCGCGATAAACTCTGCCAGCAGAGCGGTTTTACTGGTCTCGCCCTGCAATAATACCGGTAAAGAGGTGGTTTCGCGAAATACCGCCGCCAGCTCTTTCATCATATGATGGGAGGTGCACAGGAGAAAACAGCGGCCTTCATTAGCTTCGATCAATGGCTGTAGCAGTTTAGCCAGATGACGCGCGATACCCGGCTGATTGGGGCTGGGTAAATAGCGCGGTACACAGAGCAGCGCCTGATTTTGGTAATCGAACGGGCTGTGCAGCAGCAGGGTTTCTGCCTGCTCCAGCCCCAGACGCCGGGTAAAATAGGTCAGTTGTTCGTTCACGGAGAGGGTGGCTGAAGTGAAGATCCAACTGAGGGTTTTCTCACTCATCAGTTCGCTAAATTTTTCCGCCACAGACAGCGGGGTCAGCGCCAGGGTAAAGTGGCGCGCAGTGCACTCGTACCAGTAGCTGTAACCGTTGATTTGTACATCCTGAAGCCGTTGCAGACGATTTTTATATTGGGTACAGCGTTCGAAGGCGGCATCCAGCAGCGCGCTGCGGCCTAAGGCACTTTTGGCGAGGTCATAGCAAAACTGCAGGGCATCGGTGAGCATATTAAAGGCACGCTGCAGCAGTGGCTGTTGTAGTAACTCGCGCAAATTACCGCGGTAACCGGGTTCCCCCAGTAGCAGACGCAACTCTTGTACCGCCTGCATCAGGCGATCACCACTCTTCTGCAACTGTTGCAGATCGCGCACTTCGGTGCGATAGGCCATGATGATATCTTTAGAGAGATCCATCAGTTGGCGGCTGGTGAGCTGCTGGCCGAAGTAGTGGCTGGCGATATCAGGCAACTGATGGGCCTCATCGAAGATCACCACATCTGCCTCGGGGATTAATTCACCAAAGCCCCCCTCTTTCACCACTCTGTCGGCCAGGAACAGATGATGGTTAACCACCACCACATCGGCCTCCAGCGCCCGACGACGCGCTTTGACCACAAAGCAGCGTTGATAGCACGGGCAATCGCTGCCCAGGCAGTTATCGTTATTGCTGGTCACCAGCGGCCACACCGGGCTGCTCTCTTCCACTTTCTGACAGCTGGTGATATCTCCCTCTTCGGTCACCCCGCCCCAGGTGCGCAAATAGTGCAGATCTTTTAACGTCTCAGTAGAGAGATCCCCGGCCACTTGCGACTGTTTATCCAGCCGTTCCAGGCAGAGGTAATTGGAGCGTCCTTTGAGCAGAGCCAGTTTGCCCTTGTATTTCAGGGCGGTGGCCACCGTGGGGAGATCGCGTTTGAACAGTTGGTCCTGCAGGGCTTTGGAGCCTGTGGAGATGATCACTTTACGTTTGGCGCGCAGGGCAGGCACCAGATAAGCGTAGGTTTTGCCGGTACCGGTACCCGCTTCCACCACCAGTTGCTGTTTAGCTTTGATAGACTTACTTACCGCACGGGCCATCTGCAACTGTACATCGCGCGGTTTAAAGCCCTTAATGGTTTGTGCTAAAGCGCCCTGCTCTGAGAAATCATCTAAAAAATCGTCTGACACGGAATATCACCTCCAGGAGGCGACATTTTAACACAAGTGCGCGTATCGCCACCATCAGGCAAATTTAATCAGCACCATACCTGCGATCAACAACAGCAGGCCGAACCAGCCACGGGGATGGACTTTCTGATTAAACAGAATCCCGCCCGCCACCGCTGTGGCCGCAATACCAAAACCGCCCCATAGTGCATAGGCCACCGTTAAATCCATGCCCTTGACCGCCTGGGCCAGGGCGCTGAAAGCGGCCAGTATCCCCAGCAGGGAGAGAATACCGTAGCCTTTGCGACGAAAACCATCGGAGAGTTTCAGTAGAATATTGGCGATGATTTCAATCACTACCGCCAGTATCAGATAAGCAATGTGGTACCACTCAAGCGGTTGCATGAGTCTCCTCGCACCGCTCATCTTCATCTTCTACACTGCTGGTTCCGGATTTCACCAGCATAATTCCTGTCAGCAGCAGTACCATGCCACCAATTTTCATCGGCGTAAGACCTTCGCCAAACAGCATCACGCTAAACAGCGTAATCAGCACCAGACCGATCCCTTCCCACAGAGCATAAGCCACACCCAGGGCAACGCGCTTGATGGCAAAAGAGAGAAGTATATAAGAACCGGCAATCATAAAATACATCACGATATGGCCCGTCATGCCGCCGGTAACGCTGGCATATTTCATCGACAGAGTGCCGATAATTTCGGCAACAATAGCCAGTAATAACAGTATCCAGTGAATCATTGTTGTTTCCTTCATTTTTTAGTTTTTGCTCCGGGTTTGCAGTGACCGCAAGGTCGCAGGCAATCCAGAGCTTTATTCGGCAGGTATAGCAATGCCACCGCCAAACTGAGTGGGGTTAAGGAAACGACGCTAGAGCTGAGAACTCCAGTGTTGATCGCTGGATAGAATAGTGGATAACAGTAGAAAGTAAAAAAAGGATGAATCAGGTTTATGACAATCTGTAGTATTCATAAGTAAGAAAAAGTGCGTTTGTTACAATATCATTTGTTGCAATATCGTTTTTTACAACACCAAACGCGGGGGTACACCGCTCCATTTCAATTAATCATGAAACTAGTTATAGCATGATGAATGGGGGTTGTAACCTTTTTTTGAAAAAAATTCGTGAGATATCACAGAAAAAGTCCTTACTCCGCCCCCTGACAAGGGGGCGGGAGCTTATACACTAAGGCGCATAATAGACCGTCAGAGGCACACTTCTTTGTTGCAGAATGGCCCTGACCGGCATCTCCTCTACATCTGAACCCTGTCTGGCGCGGCGCAGTGTCGCCATTTTATTCTCCCCCACCAGATGCAAAAAGAGATGGCGGCTGTTAAGCAATGCGGGTAGCGTCAGGGTCATGCGCTCATTGCCGGTTCCCGGCGGTGACATCGCCTGACACAGGCGCCCGGAATCCAGCGCCAGTGCCTGGGCTAAACCCTCGGTTGCAGGAAACAGGGAGGCGGTGTGTCCGTCATCCCCCATCCCCAGCAACATCACATCCACAGGCCAGGCCAGAGAAGCCAGTTTGTCACCACAGGCCGCTGCACCAGCAAAAGCGCTTTCGGCCTCATTTTTCATGCCAACAAAACGGGCTGCTGCTGCCGCATGCTGTAACAATCTCTCGCGCACCAGTTTTTCATTACTGGCACCGTCATCCGTATTCACCCAGCGCTCATCCACTAAAGTAACGGTGACTTTGTGCCACTCCAGAGGACACTTCGCCAGGGTGGCAAACAGATCCAGTGGCGTCTTGCCCCCGGAGACCGCCAGGGTAGCTTCTCCCCGCGCCTGAATACCCGCACTGAGAAGCTGCACTATCCGAAGTGCCAGATGGTGCTCCAGAGAGACTCTGTCGGTAAATTGCTCCAGCCTTGTTTTGAATTGGCCCATCTCACTCTCCTATTCCGTTTCATTCCAGCTACGACCATCCCGGGCTATCAGTGCGATAGCTGCCACCGGCCCCCAAGTCCCGGCCTGATAATGTTTCGGTTCTTCAGGGTCATTGGCCCAGGCGTTGATCATAGAATCAACCCATTTCCACGCCTCTTCCACCTCGTCACGACGCACAAAAAGCGCCTGAATACCACGCATCACCTCTAACAGCAAGCGTTCATACGCATCCGCCACCCTGACCTGATGAAAGGTATCGGAAAAACTCAGATCCAGTTTAACGCTTTGCAGGCGATGTTTATGTTCAAGGCCCGGGATCTTATTGAGAATCTCAATATCAATCCCCTCATCGGGCTGCAGACGAATCGTCAGCTTATTGGGCGGCAGGGTTTGATAAGATTCCTCAAACAGGTTCAATGCCGGTGCCTTAAAATAGACCACCACTTCAGCACATTTTGCCGGTAGCCTTTTACCGGTACGCAGATAAAAAGGCACGCCTGCCCAGCGCCAGTTATCAATATCAGCTCGAATAGCAATAAAGGTTTCCGTATTACTGCCTGGGGTCGCCCCCTCTTCTGTCTGATATCCCGGCACCTGTTTACCCTGAATAAACCCAGCCCCATACTGACCACGCACCACTTTGTCGCGCACATTGCTGCTGTCGATACGGCGTAGTGAACGCAGGACCTTAACTTTCTCATCACGAATACGGTTGGCGCTGAGATCCGCAGGGGGTGACATAGCAATCATAGTCAAGATTTGCAAAAGATGGTTTTGCACCATGTCACGCATTTGACCCGCTTTATCAAAATAGCTCCAGCGACCTTCAATCCCCACCTCTTCAGCCACGGTGATCTGCACATGGTCCACCGTACTGTTATCCCAGTGAGTGGTAAACAGGGAGTTGGCAAAACGCAGCGCCAACAGGTTGAGCACCGTCTCTTTACCCAGATAGTGATCGATACGGTAAACCTGGGTTTCATCAAAATAGCGGGCAACACAGTCATTAATCTGTTGCGATGAGACCAAATCGGTACCCAGAGGCTTCTCCATCACCACCCGGCTGGGGGCATGGTTCAGGCCCGCTTCTCCCAAACCACGGCAAATGGCGGCAAAATTATCCGGATGCAGGGCAAAATAGCTGATGGTCACCCGCGTTTCCTGATCCAGCAGTTCCCCCAGTCGTTTAAAGCCTTCCGTATCATTGACATCCAGATTACAGAACAGCAACCGATCGCTTAACACCTGCCAGACAGCCTCATCCAGCGGCTCGCTTAAAAAGGTCTGCAGCGCCGTTTTCACCATCTCCACATAACCATCGCGATCCCAGTCGGCACGGCCCACGCCGATAATTCGGCTCTCCGGCTCCAGATGTCCCGCCTTTTCCAGATGGTACAGCGAGGGTAATAATTTCCTGCGAGCCAAATCCCCCTTGGTGCCAAAAATCACCAGATCACATGCCTGAGCCTTGGTGCCACTAAACATAATTCTCTCCCCATTCATTACCTGGTAAATGATGACTCGCTGTTAATGTTAGCGCGCCGGATATCTCTCTGTTGATAATAGTGCTACCATAAAATAACCAAGGGTATTAAGCCAAATCGGTTTTACCTCTCTCTGGTATTGGACACACCCTATTACGCTTAATTGTGTTAAACTGTTAATGGTTTGTACTTCGCAATCTGCACCAACAAGAAGCTGCCGTATGCCCCAAAACCAGGGTATATCGCTTCCATAAGTCAACGGAGTTTCACATGTCCAGACGACTCAGAAGAACCAAGATCGTCACTACACTAGGTCCAGCCACTGACCGCGACAACAATTTAGAAAAGATTATCGCTGCTGGTGCCAATGTTGTCCGTCTTAATTTTTCCCATGGCACCATAGAAGACCATATGCAGCGAGCCGCCAAAGTGCGAGAAATCGCTGCCCGTCTCGGTAAGCAAGTCGCTATTCTCGGTGATCTGCAAGGCCCCAAGATTCGAATTTCCACCTTTAAAGAAGGTAAAGTGTTGCTCAATGTCGGCGATAAGTTTCTCCTCGATGCCAATCTCAGTAAGGGTGAAGGGGATAACGAAAAAGTGGGCGTCGATTATAAAGGCTTACCCACTGATGTAGTGCCCGGCGACATTTTATTGCTGGATGATGGACGAATACAGCTTAGAGTCCTGGATGTCCAGGGCATGAAAATCTTCACCGAGGTCACTGTCGGTGGCCCCCTGTCCAATAACAAAGGTATCAATAAACTGGGTGGTGGCCTCTCTGCAGAAGCCCTGACCGATAAGGATAAGGCGGATATTATCAGTGCTGCTAAAATCGGCGTGGACTTTCTGGCAGTCTCCTTCCCGCGTACCGGTGAAGATATCCATTATGCCCGCCGCCTGGCACGGGATGCTGGCTGTCACGCCAAGATTGTCGCGAAAATTGAGCGGGCCGAAGCGGTCGCCTCGCTGGAAGCCATGGACCATATTATTCACGCCTCCGATGTGATTATGGTGGCGCGGGGCGATTTAGGCGTTGAAATTGGTGATGCCGAGCTGGTAGGCACCCAGAAAACCCTAATCCGCCGTGCACGTAAGTTTAATCGCGTCG
>JBOFSC010000275.1:0-2789 GCA_051651345.1 Enterobacteriaceae bacterium | reverse complement strand
TATCAGAAGGACGTTACCTGTCGTTTCCGCCATCACAATCAGCATAGACAGGCACATCACCAGAATCGGTGTCAGATGAAACTGCGGCAGACCAAATGCCAGGGGCTGGCTCAGACCAAACCAGGAAGCTTCGGTGATTTTACTGAAATCAGCATAGCCCAGTACTGCGGCCAGCACCGTTCCCCCCACCAGGCCCAGCAACACACTCAGACTACGCACCACTCCCTGGCTTTTGGCATGAATAAAAAGGGTGAACAGCAACGTGGCAAAACCGAGCAGCAGATTGCCCGGATCGCCGAACACAGCATCATCAGGATTACCGCCTCCCAGCCATATCGCCGCTGCCGGTATTAACGAAATACCGATAATAGTGATCACGGTGCCTATCACCACCGGTGGAAAAAAGCGTATCAGACGGCTGAATAGCGGTGCCACCAATACAGTGAACAGGCCACAGGCAATCGCCGCGCCAAATACCGTGCTGATACCATACTCTTTACCAATCAACACCATGGGTGCCAATACGATAAAAGAGCATCCCTGAATCAGCGGCAGTCGCGCACCAAAACGCCAGATACCCAGACACTGTAGTAAGGTAGCCAGGCCAGATGTCAGCAGGCTGGCATTGATCAGCAGGATTGTATCCCCCGCACTCAGGCCGATACTGACCGCCAAAATCAGAGGAACGGCAACCGTTCCTGCGTACATCACCAACACATGTTGTAAACCGAGGGACAGCAATTTTCGTACAGGCAACATCTCATCAACAGGACTGACTGTGACTCTCTTTTCCATGACGATCCTCCCATTACGGTAGAAATGAACTTGCAGTTGCGCCGGGCAGGAGGAACTATGGCACATAAAAATAGTGGGTTTATAGTTAGCAGCTATAAAAATAATTTATAGGCTGCTGGGGATGGATAACGCCATGCGATACTCTTTAGAGCAATTATCTCTCTTTGATCAGGTTGCCCGCAGCGGATCTTTTTCCGCCACTGCCCGTCAGATTGGTAAAACACAACCCGCTGTCAGCACGGCCATCTGTAATCTGGAAATTGACCTGGGTGTAACGCTGTTTCTTCGCAATGCCCGCCATCTTCAGTTAACTGATGCCGGACAAAAGTTACTGGAGGAGACCCGGATTATTCTGGAGCATTGTCAGGAGTTGGAGCAGAGAGCCTATAGCATCATGCAGGGCATTGAGACTAAAATCAGTATTGCTATCGGCATTCCCTATGCGATTATCGCCCCCGTGCTGAAAGAGTTTGCCTACACCTTTCCTTATGTGGATGTGCATATTAAGGAGCCTTTTTTAGGGGATGTGGCGGGGATGATTATGCAGGGAGATGCCGATTTAGGGATCGCCTTTACACAACCGGTAGATCCCCATCGCTGCCGGTTTGTACAGCTGGGCAAACTGGTGATGGTTCATGTCGCAAACTGCAACCATCCCTTGGCCAGACTGGCACAAGTCACTTTTCTTGATCTGCACCGCTGGCGTCAGATTATCCTCAGCTCCCACGAAAAACGCATTGCCACCACAGAATATCTGCACCCTCCCACACTGTGGAAAGCAGAGAGTTACTCCGCCATTTTGCAGGCTGCCCTGGCAGGATTAGGCTGGGCCTCATTGCCACGCCAGTTTGTTAAACGTGAATTAGAGGAGGGGAAATTGGTGGAACTGATTCAAAAAGAGTATCCCTATACTGACTGGCTGGTGGGGGTCGATCTATTGTGGTCAGCAGACCATGCGCGCGGCAAAGCCGCTGAGTGGCTGCGCCGCCGTCTGATTGAGTTTAAGATTTTTGAACAGGATGCGGCAGGGCACGATACGACGTTGTAGTGCCCTGCATAATCATTCTATGCAACTGATGCAGAGTGATCTGTTATATCTCTCTTTGGCTGACGATAACGACTGACAGTATGCATAATTAGAGCAATACCGATTCCAGATAAAATCCCCAGCATCAGCCCCAGAGCAATAATTATATTTCGCTTCGGCTGCGCAGGCGATCCTGGCAAATCAGGTGCCATTTCATAGCTGTAGCTATTAAAAGATATTTTCTGCGTCAGGGACTCCCTGGTTTGTTGCAGTACCTTTTCGATAATAGTGTACTCTGGTGGCAAAATAAGCGGCGTATTTTGTCTCTGCTCAATTTCTGCGGTCAGAAATCGTTCTCCCAACATATAGAGTCTGACAGGCGCATAGCTGCCTGATGCTGAGTTGAGCGGAGAAATGTTCTCTTTGATACCCAATTTTTTGGCCAGCGCCAAAGCCTGTCGCAATCCCGAAAGATCAGCCTGCTGGCAGGATTCTGCTTCCAATTTGATATCATTCAGTTTTTGTTGCAACTGCCTGACTTTATCCTTATCGCTTTCTCGTATCATGCTGGACAATTGTTGCTCAACTTGCTTATTTGTCCATTCAAGATACTGTGTTAACAATTGATTAGCCTGTTCAGCACTACCTATTTTTACACTAACGGTATAATAGTTTATTTGTCGACCTGGATTAGGCGGGGTAATTTCAATTAATTTTGCAGAACTATTCTGAAGCCATTGCTGTTTGCCCGATGGAGATATACCTGCACTGCTTTTTGCAAAATAGTCACTCCTGGTCAAAAAATCCGCTTTATTCTCCTGACTACCAGCCAGATTAATAAACCTATCCAGTAAACTCTTGGCAATCTTATCACTCAAGACAATGACAGATCTGTTTTCCGAAAAATCACCTCTATTCTCTGCGTTATCGTCAAAAAACAACTCTTTTCTATCCATCAGGGACTGAA
>JBOFSC010000274.1:0-3060 GCA_051651345.1 Enterobacteriaceae bacterium | reverse complement strand
GAAACAGCAAAACCCCCGCCAGCATCAGGGTGACATTGCGCACTATTTCATCGGCCGGGTCCTCCCCCTGCAGTAGCTTTTGCCGCAGCACATAGAGATTGACCATCCCTTGTCTGCGGGCAATCGCCGCCCCTAACACAGAGGTTAAAACCACCAGCATCAGTGCCAGGAAAACGCCAACCGCTTCCGCCACCCGGACAAACAGGGCGACTTCAATATAGATCAGCAAAAACAGAATCAGCAGAGGTAACCAACGCACGACAGCTCCTTAACCCTCGTTATCTTACAAGCGGTTACTCTATAACCACTTGCAGACAAGGGAGATAACAATGAATATCAACCGGAACAGATCACTTTTTTACAGAAAAATAGTGGGTAATATGATCTGGATTGATGATTTTACTACTCCTGTAGATATAATTCAGGCAGTATTATTTTATAACCATAATCGTCAGAGCGCCTGTCAACAGCACTCAGTCATAAAGGAAGATAAGTATCATGTCAAAAAGTTTTCGTGTTGAGGAAGATCTGCTGGGGAGAAAAGAGATCCCTGCAGAGGCTTATTATGGAGTTCATACCCTGCGTGCGATGGAAAATTTCCATATCAGCAATGCAAAAATCAACGATGTGCCTGAGTTAATCCGTGGCATGGTGATGGTAAAGAAGGCGGTGGCTCTGGCGAATAAAGAGCTGGCTACCCTGCCTGCCGATGTGGCTGATGTGATAGTTAAAGCCTGTGATGAAGTGCTGAATAAAGGCAAGTGCATGGATCAGTTCCCCATCGATGTGTTTCAGGGGGGTGCAGGAACGTCAGTCAACATGAATACCAACGAGGTTCTGGCGAATATCGGTCTGGAGTTAATGGGACACCAGAAGGGCGAATATGAGCATCTCAATCCCAACGATCACCTCAACAAGAGCCAGTCCACCAACGACGCTTATCCCACCGGTTTCCGCATCGCCGTTTATCAATCCATCATGAAATTGCTGGAGGCGATTGAGCAACTACGTCAGGGCTTTATCCGCAAAGGCGAAGAGTTCAAAGATGTGTTGAAAATGGGTCGCACTCAGTTACAGGATGCGGTGCCCATGACCCTGGGACAAGAGTTCCACGCCTTTAGTGTGCTGTTAAAAGAAGAGCTGCGTAATATTCGCCATACCACTGAGTTTATGCTGGAAGTGAACCTGGGGGCCACGGCTATCGGTACTGGCCTCAATACGCCTCCGGGCTATCAGCAGTTGGCGGTGCAGAAACTGGCGCAAGTCACCGGCCTGCCCTGCGTACCGGCAGAAGATCTGATCGAAGCCACCTCCGACTGTGGTGCCTATGTGATGGTACATGGCGCGCTCAAGCGTAATGCCGTGAAGCTGTCCAAAATTTGTAACGACCTGCGTCTGCTCTCCTCGGGTCCGCGTGCTGGCCTCAATGAGATCAATCTGCCGGAAATGCAGGCGGGTTCTTCTATCATGCCCGCCAAGGTCAATCCGGTTATCCCCGAGGTGGTCAATCAGGTCTGCTTTAAGGTCATCGGTAATGATACCTGCGTCACCATGGCATCAGAAGCGGGACAACTGCAACTGAACGTGATGGAGCCGGTAATTGGTCAGGCCATGTTCGAATCAATTCACTTGCTAACTAATGCCTGTTACAATCTGCTCGATAAATGTGTCACCGGCATCACTGCCAATAAAGAGATTTGCCATAACTATGTCTTTAATTCCATTGGTATCGTGACCTACCTAAACCCCTTTATCGGCCACCATAATGGCGATATCGTGGGCAAAATCTGTGCAGAAACTGGAAAAAGTGTTCGCGAAGTCGTACTGGAGCGTGGACTGCTAACTGAAGAGCAACTTGATGATATCTTCTCCGTTGAGAACCTGATGAACCCTGTTTATAAGGGTAAGCGTTACAACTAAGAGAATCATTTATTTGATAAAACAGCTGATCGGTTTAATGCCTGTGAGCTGTTGATATAAATAAGGACATAAAAGCACGGTCCGCCGCATGGCCACCGTGCTTTTTTGATCCCATAAAATATGTTTTTTTTATGTTAAGGAATTAACCGCCATGTTAATTGTAGAACTTCTTATTGTGCTGCTTGCCATATACCTGGGGGCACGCCTGGGTGGCATCGGCATCGGTTTTGCCGGAGGCGCGGGTGTTCTCGCCCTGGCTGTTTTCTGTGGTGTCAAACCCGGCCACATTCCCTTCGATGTCATCCAGATTATTATGGCGGTTATCGCTGCCATTGCGGCCATGCAGATCGCCGGAGGGATGGATTATCTGGTCAGTCTGACCGAGCGTTTACTGCGTAAACAGCCAAAATATATTACTTTTCTTGCCCCCATCGTCACCTACTGGATGACCCTGCTGGCGGGTACCGGACACACCGCATTCTCGACCCTGCCCGTGATTGCAGAAGTGGCGAAAGAGCAAGGCATTCGGCCATCACGTCCACTGTCCATCGCCGTGGTCGCCTCACAGATTGCTATCACCGCCTCCCCTATCTCGGCAGCGGTGGTGGCCTTAGCCAAAATTCTGGCCCCCAGTGTCAGCTATCTGGAAATCCTCGCTATCTGTATCCCCAGCACCTTTGCGGCGGTACTCCTGACGGCGCTGGTCACCAACTTTCTGGGGAAAGAGTTAAAAGATGATCCTGTCTATCAGGAAAAATTACGTAATGGGGAAATCCATCTGCGCGGTACCAGCGTGTTTGAGATTAAACCCGGTGCCAGGCTCTCTGTGCTGCTCTTTTTGGTGGGGATCGTAAGCGTGATGCTGTACGCCACTGCAATCAGTGAAAAATTCCAGTTGATCCAAAACCCGCCTCTCTCCCGTGATGAGGCGATTGTGGTCTTTATGTTGACCGTCGCCACGCTGATCTGCTTCTTCTGTCGGGTCAATACCAATAAGATCCTGTCCGCCAGCACCTTTAAATCCGGAATGAGCGCCTGTATCTGTGTGCTCGGGGTTGCCTGGCTCGGCGATACCTTTGTGCGCGCCAATCTTGATGTTATCGAAGAAGCTGCGGGCGGTATGCTGCAAACCTACTCCTG
>JBOFSC010000273.1:0-3405 GCA_051651345.1 Enterobacteriaceae bacterium | reverse complement strand
ACCGCGCCCGCCAGGCGAGTACAGATACGCTGATTGATATGATCTCCCGTCAGCCCTTTCGTATTGGCAGTGACATGATCACCCCATTGACCATAATAGTTATCCACCTCACTGAGTAGGTAGAGAAGTTCGTTACAGGCCTCTTCATGTGCTTTGTTATTAACCAGATACTCAAAACGTTCAAGATTAAAAATCCTCGGTGTCTCCGCCATAATTAAACCTCTTAGTGATATCGATTTATATCAGGGATATCATTCCGTGACGGTTTTAATCTGATATTTTCAAAATATAAAGTTGACTCTGTGATGACTGAAATAGCCTTATTTTACGCAAATAGGTATTCACAAAAGCATCGATGGCGGGTTTGGGACAACGCAAGAGATCCAGTCCCTGAGGCAGGGTCTCAGCAAAAAGATAATCATCAAAGCCCATTAGCCCACCATTTTTTAATAATAGAAAAGAGAGTACCGCATCACATAAGACATCCGATGCCTGGTGGGAACCATCAATATAGATAAAATCAAAGTAATTCCTTTGTTTTTCCATCAATAACCGGGGTAAAATCGTTGCTGACTCTCCCTTGTGAATATATAACTCCACTCTGTTTTCCGCCCGCTCTACCGCCAGCTCTACATTGTGACGATAACGCTTTTCCACCTCCAGCATATCTTCCTCACCCTCGCTGCCGGGCTGGTGTTCTATACTGCCGAGCCAGGTATCGACACAATGCACTTCAAGCTCAGTATAAGGTGTTAGTTTATCAATTAAATAGCAGGCACTGGCACCTTCAAATGAGCCTATTTCTAGAATACGTGAGGGCATAAATTGCGAGAAAATAAAATCCCAATTCTCTTTGGCTGTCACCTGAAACCAGTCATTGGTAAATTGATAATCATTACTCTGTTGGGGTTGAGTTTGCATCTCTGTTCACCTGTCAATCATGACCGAAGTAAGGCGACTCTGAAATAAGAATGGCCTGCTGATCTGCATATTATTCCCCTAAGTATAGTTAAATTTATGAAAAAACAGATTGACAAACCGACCCCGATTAATTGATAACTAGGGCCCTTAAAACAGTAAGTTCTATTACCACTTTTGGATACCTCACTATGCATCAATTCCAGTCCCTGATTGACAACGCCTTCGACCAACGTGCAGAGATTACCCCAGAGAATGTTGCCCCTGCGTTGCAGGAGGCGATTAAACAGATTCTGCAGGCACTGGACAGAGGAAAGTTACGCGTCGCAGAAAAGGTGGATGGGCAGTGGATCACCCATCAGTGGATTAAAAAAGCAGTTTTGCTCTCTTTTCGTATTAATAACAATAAGTTTATGCAGCAGGGCGAGGCGCGCTATTTTGATAAAGTGCCGCTTAAGTTCTCCCGTTTTACCGAAGCGGATTTTATCGAGGCGGGTTGCCGGGTCGTCCCGCCCGCCACGGCACGTTTTGGCGCTTTTGTCGGCAAGGGTTGTATTTTAATGCCCTCTTACGTCAATATCGGCGCTTATATAGATGAAAATACCATGGTGGATACCTGGGCCACGGTGGGCTCCTGCGCTCAAATCGGTAAGAATGTGCATCTGTCTGGTGGTGTCGGCATTGGCGGGGTTCTGGAACCTTTACAGGCCAATCCGACCATTATTGAAGATGACTGCTTTATCGGTGCCCGTTCTGAAGTGGTGGAAGGGGTGATTGTGGAGCGGGGATCGGTGCTCTCCATGGGGGTCTATATCAGTCAGAGTACCCGTATCTATGATCGCAGCAACGGCGAGATCCATTATGGTCGCGTACCGGCCGGATCGGTGGTGGTGCCGGGTACCTTGCCCGCTAAAGATGGCAGTCACAGCCTCTATTGCGCAGTTATCGTTAAGCAGGTGGATGAAGCCACCCGCAGTAAAACCAGTTTGAATGAGTTATTGCGTTCGATTGATGAGTAGAAGGCTTTCAGCGCCCTCCCCTGGCAAGGGGAGGGATTCCTAAATTCCCCTTTTTGTGTAGATACCTATGCTTGCCAAGGGGAGGAGATATCTACTTCTTAATCTTGCTTAATTTATGCAGATCTTCTTCGATTTCGGCAATTTTATTGGCGACAACATGCTCCAGGTGGCGCAGGTCATCCAGGATTTTGTGCTTGAGATCCACCGCTGAACGCTGCTCCTGCTGACACAACTGCTCCAGTTCTTCGATCACATAACGTAAATTCGCGTTGATCTCATTGACCTCTTTATAACCGGACTGGTTATTTTCCGCGACTATGGTTTTGCGTTGACGGGGATATTTGAATTTGACACTTTTGGCGAAAAATTCACCTTTATCCTTGCGGAAATAGATTTTCAGGATATCGTTATTCGCTTCCTGGCGCAGACTGTAGCGATCAATCTCTTCAGGATGTGTGATCCCCAAACTTTTTATATTGTCATACATAAATCCCCTCCGGTTATTGTCTGTGTGATGCAGCCAGGCTCCAGCGCACCAGTTGCGCAGAGAGTTGATCTCCAGCCACACCAAATGCCGTAATCATCGGTGCAACGCCCTTGCCCACTACTGGCTGTTCTATTTCGAACTGCCGGCTTGCCAGGACAGTACGTTGATCCAGATCCACCAGGCTGGCACTCAGTCGAATCAGGATCTGGCGACTGCCATCAGCAGCATACATGATCTGAAAAGCAGTGAGATCGGTGCGTAACTCTGTATCAGCCCGCACATTATCCTGATCGCTGACGACCCATTTAAAAACCTGAGTCTGACGAAACGCCTGCAACAGGCGCTCACGTAATACGGCAGGTGCCGTATCATTCCAGCGAATCCCTTTATAGACAGCAATCTCATCCCCTGCAGGCTGAACAGCAATACGCACACTATTGAGAAACTGGCTGGTTTGCGGCGTCGCGATGCGTAGAGTCTGTTGCACCTGCTGCGTGCCCGGGAGAGCATCAGCTGGCGCTGAAGGCAACAGATAACTTTGTAACCCCGGGCTTTGGGGTAATATCGAGCAACCCACCAGCATCAGACTCAATAGCCACAGTGCCAGATAGCGGCCAATGCGGGCTCCTGCACCCTGATACCCTGCCCGGCTTTGATATAATGTCGCGCTGTTATATAACCTCATGGTGTAAACTCCTTGACCCGCTCCTGCCCTACCAGATAACCGCCGGGGTTATCCTGCAAACGGTCCACCACCGAACGTAGCGTCGTGATAGTTTTTCTTAACTCAACCAGGGTGGGTCCCAGCTGCGCCAGGCCATCCGCGCCGCTATTGAGCGACTGCTGATTATTGGCCAGCAGCTGATTTAAGCGGGCACTGAGTTCTTCGATGGAGTGCATACTGGCCGCAGCACTGTTCATCACCTCTTTCCCCTGGCCGTCGAGCATCCGATGGGCATCTTTACTCAGTGCGGCCACATT
>JBOFSC010000272.1:0-2222 GCA_051651345.1 Enterobacteriaceae bacterium | reverse complement strand
CATGCCATTGAGGCGGAAATGGGATATGGTCGCTGGCTGCATGGTGAAGCGGTTGCCGTCGGTATGATGATGGCAGCGCATACGGCACGTTTACTGAATCAATTTAGTGATGAAGAGTGTGCACGCTTGCAGGCACTGTTACAACGGGCGGGGCTACCCGTCACAGGCCCGGCAGAAATGACACCACAAGACTATATACCTCATATGCTGCGGGACAAGAAAAATCTGCAACGTCAGTTACGTCTGGTACTGCCCTTAAGCATAGGTAAAGCAGAAGTCCGGGCAGGCATTGATCATGAATTGATACTGACAGCCATCGCTCATTGCCACCCCTGAGCGACATCAACAGAGATCTCTTATTTGATTGGGAGAGAGTTATGGAAGAGTTTAAACCAGACAGTGATTTCCGGCCGGATAGCAGTGACAGGCCAGGCAGAGCAACCCGTTCTTCTTATGGCTCTTCCCTGTTCAGCAGGAGATCATTTCCTCTTTCCCGTCAGCATATGATGATAGGGCTGGGGGCTCTGGTCCTGTTACTGTTGATCATAGGTATTGGTTCTGCTCTGAAAGGGCCGCCGAAGTCACCCGCCAGCAGTGGTGCCGCCAGAGAGATCCATTTAGATGATGCGGCGCAAAATACACCGCCTTCGGAGACAGGATCTCCTGAGGTGACGACTCCCGGGACAACTTCACCTGAGACAGTTTCTCCAGATACAGTTTCTCCAGATACAACACAGAGCACTCAGCCACCGGTACAAGGTGCGCAGGAATTGCCTGTACCGCCTCCGGTTGCTACCACACCCACAGAAGCTGCAGAGCCGCCGCACACAGTACAGCGCAGAGTAGAACTGTCCGGCAATCTCTCAACGGCTCTTACCCATGAGCAAGGCCCTGTTGATCAGGTGGTACAGGAAGCCGATGGGGGCCTACCAACGGGGCCCGCCACCCTTTCTGACAGAGTGGAAAAGCCAAAGGTTAAAGAAAAATCACCCGCTAAAGAGCAGGAAAAGCTGGTTCGGGAATCCAAAACGGGCAAACCAGAGTCCAGAAAAGCGGAAAAAACAGAAAAAACAGAAAAAAGTCGGGCAACTGCGCAGGAGCAGTCACTACCTGCCGGTAATTACACTCTGCAATTGAGCGGCGCTTCCCGCTCCGAGAGTTTAAATGCGTTTGCCCGTAAAAATAATCTGTCTCACTATCGTGTTTATGAAACCCGCCGCGATGGTAAACCCTGGTATGTCTTGATCAGTGGCAGCTATGCCAGCCAGGGAGAGGCCAGAAAAGCGGCTGAGAGTTTGCCCGCAGACGTCAAAGCATTAAAGCCCTGGGCCAAACCCATGAAACAGGTTCGGCGTGAGTTACAGCAGCGATGAGATACCCAAAAGACGGTGGGTATCTGTGCCGGAGCGATATCATGATTAGCAGCGAATGAAGAAACATCGATCTTTTTTAAAGTGGGCTGGTGGTAAATATCCGCTAATCAATGAGATACGCCGACTCCTTCCTGAGGGGGAGCAGTTGATCGAGCCTTTTGTTGGTGCCGGAACCGTATTTCTGAATACCCACTATGATGAGTATATTCTGGCTGATATCAACAGCGATCTGATTGGCTTATATAATATTGTCAAAAAGTATAGCGAGCGCTTTGTGCGTGATGCGCGGGAGTTGTTCAGCCCGGAATACAATGCGCCTGAGTCCTACTACCAGTTACGCGATGAATTTAATGCCAGTGAGAATCCCTACCGTCGGGCATTACTGTTTTTGTATCTGAACCGGCATTGTTATAACGGTTTATGTCGTTATAACCAGAAAGGGGATTTTAACGTTCCCTTTGGGCAGTATAAAAAACCCTACTTTCCTGAAGAGGAGATTTTCGGGTTTGCGCACAAGGCAAAGCGGGCCACTTTCATCTGTCGGCACTATGACAAGACCCTGGCGAAAGCGCGCTCGGGTTCCGTGGTCTATTGCGATCCGCCTTATGCTCCCCTGTCCACCACCGCCAATTTCACCGCCTATCACACCAATGCTTTTACGCTAAGCGATCAGGTGCAACTGGCAAACTGGGCTGAGAAGTTGCTGCGGCGTCAGGTGACGGTGTTGATTTCGAATCATGATACGGAGTTGACACGGAACTGGTATCATCAGGCAGCACTGCATGTGGTGCAGGTGCGCAGAAGTATCAGCAGCAAGGCCAGTGAGCGCAGCCAGGTGAATGAATTGCT
>JBOFSC010000271.1:0-6894 GCA_051651345.1 Enterobacteriaceae bacterium | reverse complement strand
GCAGTTGGCACAAATCAAGCGGGATAATAGCCATACGCTGTCATTATTGCTTAACCAGGGGGCGGTGGAGGAGGTGAGTGCAGAGCAGCTTGCAGCCTGTCCGGCTTCTGTAAGGGTACACTGGGGGGCACTGTCGCGTCCGCTGTTTACACTGCCTTCCGCCAGGGCTGCCAAAGGGTTATCACGACAACCCCATGGCGCTCTGAATCGGTGTCATCACTTATGGCCGGAGCAAGACCCTGTCGGTTTCAGCCAACTGATTCATCAGTGGCTGAAAACAGACGATAACGCATCAGTAGGGCAAAACACGGCGTCCGAATTGTGCGTGTAGCACTTCAGCCATCGCCAGGTAGAAGGCACTGGCACCACAAATAATGCCTTCATAACCGGCCCAAACCAGAAGTTGCTGATTACCGGTACCATTACCGATAGCCAACATAAAGAACAGCACGGCCAGGCTGGCAAAAACAAACTGTAAGGTGTGGTTGGCACGCAGGGTACCGAAGAACATAAAGAAGGTAAAAACGCCCCACAGACCAAGCCAGGCGGCCATAAATTGCGGATCGCTGGCTTCGGCTAACCCCATTTTAGGCAACATCAAAATGGCGACCAGGGTCAGCCAGAAAGCGCCATAGGAGGTAAAAGCGGTCACACCAAAGGTATTGCCTTTTTTATACTCCAGGATACCGGCAATAATTTGCGCGATCCCGCCGTAAAAAATGCCCATACTCAATATAATGGCTGAAATAGGGAAAAAACCCGCATTATGCAGATTTAGCAGGATGGTGGTCATGCCAAATCCCATCAGACCCAGTGGGCCTGGATTGGCTAAATTAGCATTATGCATATATTCTTTTCCTGATAGTTACTTGACAGATCATGTAGATATCTTACTTATTGCAGTTATGTGAAGTTGGATTAGGTCAATAAGCTGACATCGCGCCAGTTATTATCCGAAGCGATTCAGCCGGTTTTTTTTATCCCCGGCCCTTGATGCGGACAGAGGCGCCCCCATCTTAGTGGATAACCGCAATGTTGTCAGGGGAAAATTGTGGGTATTACCTGATAGTAGATGCAATTTATACCCAAAGTATTTCGAGTTGCAGCTAGGCGGCAAGCAGATTCAGCCGATGAGCATACATCAGTATGTGATTCGGATGAATCTGCGCAGCCAACAACGCTGCAACTTGAAAGACGACGGGTATACTGTTTTATCTGCACAGGGACCCATTGAAAGCAGGATCTTTATCCCCATATAGAAAGACAGCATATACCTTGCAAGTTTCGGGCACCGGTACAAGACCAGGGTCCTGAAAGGCAACAAGGTATCAATAAACATGACTTTTAGTGGAGACAGTAGATGGGCAAAATCATTGGTATCGACCTGGGGACGACGAACTCTTGTGTCGCCATTATGGATGGTTCTCAAGCTAAGGTACTGGAGAACAGTGAAGGTGATCGTACAACACCTTCTATCATCGCCTATACACAGGATGGAGAAATTCTGGTGGGTCAGCCTGCCAAGCGCCAGGCGGTTACTAATCCCAAAAATACGCTGTTTGCCATCAAGCGTCTGATTGGTCGCCGTTTCAGTGATGAAGAGTCACAGCGCGATGCGAACATTATGCCGTACAGCATCGTTGAAGCCGATAACGGCGATGCCTGGATTGAAGTCAACGGCCAGAAAATTGCGCCGCCGCAGATCTCTGCTGAAGTGCTGAAGAAAATGAAGAAAACAGCAGAAGACTACCTGGGCGAGCCGGTCACCGAAGCGGTGATCACCGTTCCGGCCTATTTTAACGACTCTCAGCGTCAGGCCACCAAAGACGCAGGCCGTATCGCCGGTCTGGAAGTGAAGAGAATTATTAACGAACCCACCGCCGCTGCGCTGGCCTATGGGCTGGACAAAGAGGTCGGTAACAGAACTATCGCTGTTTACGACCTGGGTGGGGGTACCTTTGATATCTCTGTTATCGAAATCGATGAAGTGGATGGCGAGAAGACCTTTGAAGTGCTGGCAACCAACGGCGACACCCACCTGGGTGGTGAGGACTTCGACAACCGGATGATCAACTATCTGGTCGATGAGTTTAAGAAAGAGCAGGGGATGGATCTGCGTAACGATCCACTGGCGATGCAGCGCCTGAAAGAGGTGGCAGAGAAAGCCAAGATCGAGCTCTCCTCCGCTCAGCAGACCGATGTGAACCTGCCCTATATTACGGCAGATGCCAGCGGTCCGAAGCATATGAATATCCGTGTAACCCGTGCCAAGCTGGAATCCCTGGTGGAAGATCTGGTCACCCGTACTCTGGAGCCTCTGAAAGTGGCTCTGCAGGATGCGGGTCTGTCTGTATCTGATATCCGTGATGTGATTCTGGTGGGTGGTCAGACCCGTATGCCGCTGGTGCAGAAGCAAGTGACTGACTTCTTCGGCAAAGAGCCGCGTAAAGATGTGAACCCTGATGAAGCTGTGGCTATCGGTGCAGCAGTCCAGGGCGGAGTATTGGCCGGGGATGTTAAAGACGTTCTGCTGCTGGATGTGACCCCTCTGTCTCTGGGTATCGAGACCATGGGCGGGGTGATGACCAGTCTGATCAGCAAAAACACCACGATTCCCACCAAACACAGCCAGGTGTTCTCTACCGCAGAGGACAATCAGAATGCAGTGACTATCCATGTTCTGCAAGGTGAGCGTAAGCGTGCGGGCGATAACAAGTCGCTGGGTCAATTTAATCTGGAAGGTATCCAGCCTGCTATGCGCGGTATGCCGCAGATTGAAGTCACCTTCGATATCGATGCGGATGGTATTTTGCATGTTTCTGCTAAGGACAAGAATACCGGTCGTGAGCAGAACATCACCATCAAGGCCTCATCCGGTCTGCATGAAGATGAGATTCAGCGCATGGTACGCGATGCCGAGGCTAATGCGGAAGCGGATCGTAAGTTTGAAGAGATGGTTCAGGTGCGCAACCAGGCCGATCATCTGTTGCACAGCACCCGCAAGCAGTTAGGTGAGGTGGGTGACAAGCTGGCCGCTGATGACAAGGGCAAAATAGAAGTTGCCCTGAAGGATCTGGAAGGCGTGCTGAAGAGTGAAGACAAAGCGGAAGTTGAAGCCAAAATGCAGGCGCTGATGGAGGTTTCTGCTAAATTAATGGAAGCTGCACAGCAACAGCCTCATGGCGGTGCGGATGCTTCTGCAGCCGACGCAGGCTCTAAAGGGGATGATGATGCTGTCGATGCTGAGTTTGAAGAAGTCGATGACAAAGATAAAAAATAAGTCATGGTGACAGAGGTGAGTCACAACCTGTTGCGACAGGTTTAACCTACACGATCAGTTATCGGCACGGGCGTCGAGGCAACTCAACGCCCGTGTGCATGTATAGAGGGCAGGATAAAGAGAATGGCCAAAAAAGACTACTATGAGGTTTTAGGCGTCTCCCGCGATGCGGAAGAGCGTGAAATCAAAAAAGCGTATAAGCGATTGGCGGTGAAGTATCATCCTGACCGTAACCAGGGGGATAAAGAGTCTGAAGCCAAATTTAAAGAGATTAAAGAGGCGTATGAGATTCTGACCGATCCGCAGAAAAAAGCCTCTTATGATCAGTTTGGTCATGCAGCATTTGAACAGGGCGGCATGGGCGCTGGCCCCGGTGGGGCAGACGGTTTCGGCGGTGCTGATTTCAGCGGTATGTTCGGCGATGTGTTTGGGGATATCTTTGGCGGCGCGCGTCGTCAGCAGAGTGCCCGGGGCGCCGATTTGCGTTATGGCATGGAGTTGACGCTGGAAGAGGCAGTGCGTGGTGTCAGCAAAGAGATTCGTATTCCCACCCTGGTGGCCTGTGAGACCTGTCATGGCAGTGGTGCCAAAGAGGGAACCAGCCCGATCACCTGCCCAACCTGTCAGGGTTCGGGTCAAGTGCAGATGCGGCAAGGTTTTTTTGCGATTCAACAACCCTGTCCTCATTGTCATGGGCGCGGACAACTGATCGCCGATCCCTGTAATAAATGTCACGGACAGGGCCGAGTTGAGAAGAGCAAGACGCTGTCTGTGAAAATACCGGCAGGGGTAGATACCGGTGACCGTATCCGTCTGGCGGGTGAGGGCCAGGCCGGTGAGCATGGTGCTCCGGCGGGCGATCTTTACGTCCAGATTCAGGTTAAAAAGCATCCTATTTTTGAGCGTGAAGAGAACAATCTCTATTGCGAAGTGCCTATCAGTTTTTCCATCGCGGCGTTGGGTGGTGAAATCGAGGTGCCGACACTGGATGGTCGTGTTCATCTGAAGATCCCGGCAGAAACCCAGACGGGTAAGATGTTCCGTATGCGCGGTAAGGGCGTGAAATCGGTACGTGGTGGCAGTCAGGGTGATCTGCTGTGCCGCGTGGTGATAGAAACCCCGGTGAAGCTGAGTGATCGGCAAAAAGAGCTGCTGCGAGAGTTTGGCGACAGCCTGAACAGCGCTCGTGGCTCCAAAAACAGCCCTAAAGAGAAATCCTTCTTCGATGGTGTGAAGAAGTTTTTCGATGATCTGAAGGGTTAAGCATTCTGCCCCATGCCAGGCATGGGTATCTACACATTTCAGTTCATTAATAAGAATCGCTTAGCAGTTTCTTTGCAGTTGCTAATTTCTTTAGAATGTACACCCGCTAGATTTCGAGTTGCATCCAGGCTGCAACTCGAAGTATTTAGGGTATAATCAGGTTAGTGGGTTGCTGTCTGGCTTATTTTCTCTTTTGCACTAATTAAAGATTTATTTCCAGGGCGTTCACTGAGTACCTTCATGTTCCAGGTGCTACCACCATCAAAAGTTGTGAATTGTAAAGCTCTGCCCCAATCATGTGGCCCGTAGCTTACTTCATCCCCTACCATGACCCAATGCTTTGCATCAAATCCAGCAATTCCTCCTACAAAGAGTTCTCTTGAGCCCAAATGATAAATATCATTTACATGGACAGACCATGTTTTTCCGTTATCATATGAAAAATATACCTTTTTATCAAATAAATAACTTGTTGCCAGTAGTCTGTTTCCAGATATGCGTTGTATATACTTTAAGCGACTTTTATCATGAACCTCCTGTCTCAGTTCGGAAGGAAAAGTCCCTTCCTGCCAGTTTACCCCATCACTTGAATAAATAGCCGCTGGGTTATTATAAGGAAGTGCTGATTCTGGATCTTCTTTTGTACCTATAACAACAATTGTATTATCATCTGTAGGTATTGAATCGGCTACTTTAACTATGGATTCCGGAAGTTGCTGTTGATTCCATGAATCACCACCATCATCAGAATATATTCCATATGGCCGATTTTCTTTCCATCTGTATATGTCTTTGGCGACGCCTACCCACAGAATTCCTTTATTATTAAGAGCGCTAATAGTTTCAAATTCTTCTGGGTAGCCTGTGGTTTTTATTGATTCCCAATGGTTTCCTTGATCTTGACTCCGGTAAATATTATAACCATCAATTGCAAATAACTTTCCTTTTAATTTGACAAATTTTTTCATTTTAAGAGGATGCATTATTGATTCTGGGCTATAAACTTTTTCCCATGATAAACATTTTTCTTTTGAACGATAAATTTCTCCGTTGCTCGTTCCCGCCAGATAAACCATTTTACTGATTTTAAAAAAGCTGGTGACGTTCGCGGTTGTATCTAAAGCGTGATCATACCGTTGCCAAACTTTGCCACCATCGTCTGAACATGAAATAGTACCTTCGTTACCACCTATCATAAGAAATTCAGCAGATTTTGCCTTGTCAGATATTGAGATGTTGTCTGCATAAACAAAAACAGACACTTGAGTCAGAGTTAATGTGACCAATAAGGTTTTTAAAATTTTTTTTCGCAGCATATTCAATCTCCACTGGATATAGCTAAAAAATATTTTTCGCATAGTAACGAGTAACGAGTAACGAGTAACGATACTATGCAGTTTTTTTAAAATATAGAGGCATGTCCTATAGAGTCAAAATTCAATATATAACTTACGCACAACTAATACCTCTTTTTGGCTAATATAAAATCGATATTTCGCAACAGAAATAAAACATTAAATAATGTGTTGTTTAAATTTATCAGCTATTGTTTAATTATTTATTATTAATATAATTTTTATCAAATATGAAACATAAAAGCAAACAAAATATCAATAATAAATAATAATAAAAATATATTTTATATCTAAAACGAGAATATACCAATCGTATTCCAGTTCTGTTTTCCCTCAGCCTGAATTTAGTTATCCTTAACTGTTTTTTTATTGCTAAGAGGTTAGCATGCTAACTAACATGATCCGTCAATTCCTGCGTCTGGAAGCGGCGGGTGGGATCTTACTGATTATTGCGGCCCTGCTGGCGATGGTGTTGGCTAACAGCCCATACAGTCAACTGTATGAGCATTTTTTAGCGCTGCCGGTGGTGTTTCAATTTGCTTCACTGGATATCAGCAAACCCTTCTTGCTCTGGATCAATGATGGTCTGATGGCGATTTTCTTCTTGCTGATCGGCCTTGAGGTTAAGCGGGAACTGATGACAGGCTCTCTGGCTGGTCGTGAACAGGCGCTGTTTCCGGCCCTGGCGGCCCTGGGGGGGATGTTGGCACCGGCACTGGTCTATCTGGCCTTTAACGGACAGGATGCCATAGCACGCGAAGGGTGGGCTATTCCGGCAGCAACCGATATTGCCTTTGCCCTGGGCGTGATGGCCCTGCTGGGTAACAGAGTCCCCACTAACCTGAAAGTCTTTCTGCTGGCGCTGGCGATTATTGATGATTTGGGTGTGATTATCATTATTGCGCTGTTCTATACCCATCAACTCTCCTGGGTAGCGCTTTCCGTGGCGGCGGCTGCGATAGTGGGGTTGGCCTGGCTTAACTGGCGCGGTACCGG
>JBOFSC010000270.1:0-3109 GCA_051651345.1 Enterobacteriaceae bacterium | reverse complement strand
CGGCGTGATTTTGCTTTCAGGTAAAAGCGACTCTTTTATTGTGGGGGCGGATCTGCATCTGTTTAGCCGCTGTAGCAGCGAGCAGGAGGCACAAACCCTGTCACATCAGGCGCAGGCGCTGTTTGATAAAGTGGCTCATTTTGCGGTGCCGGTGGTGGTGGCGATTCACGGTAAGTGTTTTGGTGGCGGCCTGGAACTGGCGCTGGCCTGTCACTATCGGGTCTGCTCACTGGCAGCAGAAACCCTTCTGGCTCTGCCGGAAGTGCGTTTAGGGATTTTGCCTGGCGCCGGGGGAACCCAGCGCTTACCCCGTTTGATCGGATTGCGTCAGGGACTGAAGATAATCCTGAGCGGTACGCCGGTTAAGGCCCTTAAGGCTAAACGCCTCGGCCTGGTGGATGCGGCGGTGCCCGGGGAGATTTTACTGCAAGCGGCACTACAGCAGCTTAATCGCCCTATGCGCAGAAAACTCTCCTGGCAGGCACGTTGCCTGGAAAGTACACCACTCAGGGGCCTGCTGATCAGTTGGTTTCGCTGGAGTCTGGCGAAAAACGCGTACCACTACCCTGCCTTGCAGGAGATCCTGACTGTGGTGCATCAGGGATATACCCAGGGGATGAGTATCGGCCTTGAGCAAGAATCCGCCGCCTTTGCCCGCCTGTTGATGACGCCGCAATCCGCCGCGTTACGCCATCTGTTTTTCGCCAGTAGCGATAATAAAAAGAGGCTACGCAGCGATGATGAGGCTCGCCCGCTGCATCGACTGGCGGTATTGGGCAGTGGCCTGATGGGCAGTGGTATCGCCTGTGTCAGTGCCTGCAAAGGGGAATTTGCTGTACGCCTCAAGGATGTGACGCCAGATAAGGTGTGCCACGGTTTACAGTACAGTTGGCGTTATCTGCAAACCAGAGTCAGACAGGGCCGTTTGTCCCGCCAGGAGCAGCGACAAAAGATGGCTCTGCTGTCGGCCACGACGGAGTATGCCGGCTTTTCTCAGGTGGACCTGGTACTGGAGGCCGTGGCAGAAGATCTCACCTTAAAACGCCAGATGGTACAGGAAATTGAACAACATGCTTCCCCCCGCACCCTGTTTGCCTCCAACACCTCCTCACTGCCGATTGCTCAGATCGCTGCAGGGGCGCTCAGGCCGGAGCAGATTATCGGCATCCACTACTTTAGCCCGGCGGAGAAAATGCCTTTGGTAGAGGTGATCCCCCATGGGGGTACTTCAGCGGCGACCCTCGCCAGTGCGCTCGATGTGGTACAGCGCCAGGGCAAAACCGCCATTATTGTGGCGGATCGGGCCGGTTTTTATATCAACCGTATTTTAGCCCCCTATCTCAATGAGGCAGTGCGTTGCCTGCTGGAGGGGGAACGGATAGAGGATATCGATAACGCGCTGGTACGCTTCGGTTTTCCTGTGGGGCCGCTGGCACTGCTGGATGAGGTGGGGATCGATATTGCCGCCCATATCACCCCCATTCTGGTGGCTGAACTGGGCGAACGCTTTACCATGCCTCCGTTGTTAAGCGTATTACTGAGCGAGCAGCGTCTGGGGCGCAAGAGCGGTAAGGGGTTTTATCGTTATGATCGCCGCCGATGTCCATGGGCCAGAAAGTGCGGTGACCGACGGATCTATCCGCTACTGGGGATTCAGCCTGCAGGACGCATGACAGAAGAGGAGATTGTCTGGCGTTGCCTGTTGCCGATGCTCAATGAAGCCGTACGTTGTTTGGATGAGGGGGTGATTGCCAGCGCCCAGGATGGGGATCTGGGCGCGGTATATGGTTTCGCTTTCCCTCCTTTCCTGGGGGGACCGTTTTATGATATGGATAGTCTGGGATTAGTAAAAATCTCAAATAAAATCAGTCATATGCAGACTAAGTATGGTGAGCGTTTTGCACCTTGTCAGGCACTGCTGGCGAGAGTCGCAGACAATAATTTTTTTTATGGGGCAGATATCAGGGATTGACACTATTTTTTTTCTGATCCATTTAGGGCAGAATGGCACCCTGGCACGAAGTGCTGCTGACAATGGTGTAATATGAAGATATTGATTATGCGTCACGGTGAAGCCGCTCCAATGGGAGTGAGTGATGCACAACGGCCACTGACTTCGACAGGTCGTGAAGAGGCCAAACAGATAGCGAACTGGTTACAACAAAAAACAGGTTCGTCTATCGACAAAATTTTAGTCAGTCCCTATCTGAGGGCCAGACAGACCCTGGCGGCGGTGAAAAATCAGCTTGCGCTGCCTGCCGAGGTGGAAGAACTGCCCGAACTGCGCCCTGGTGGGGATGCGCGGGTGATTGCCGATTATCTGCAGGCGCTGGCTCAGGCCAATGTGGACACTGTGTTGATTATTTCTCATCTGCCTCTGGTGGGCTATCTGGTGAGTGAACTCTGTCCAACAGAGGCTCCGCCTATGTTCCCGACGGCAGCTATTGCCCAGGTGGTACTGGACAAAGAGCTCAGAGGAGAACTGGACTGGCAGGTGAGCCCATCTCAGTTGCGTTCGTACAGCACCCAATCTCCTTGTGTTTAGCCAGGTTTTTATCGCTTAAACTCATCAGTTGAGGGATTGGTAGTTCCTTATCGTCTTTATGATTATCCCCATTCAGGAGATAATCGCCCCGCTTTGCAGTTACCTTATGTAACTCATCTCTGTAGCACTCTATCCCTGTTAGCTTCTCTTGATTGCTGTCATTGCCAATTCTTAACACCATTCGCCGTCCAGCTCATAAAAGGTTTGTAACTTACTTCTGATTTTGTGAGTATATGGGTTATTGTTCAGTGCACAAATTTAATTTAATATCGTGGTGTATGACAGGTATAACCGACCTTCCGCAGAGAAACTTGTATATTTTTATTTATTAATATATTGAATTTTGTGTTTATTTTTCAACCAGTTATGATTTAATGAATTATTTGATGTTTTCTTACTGCTACGAAATATGGGGTATAAAAAGACTTCATATGTAGGTACTTAAGCTCATAACACATTGATGTACCTTTAATTCATTACAGGGTAAATACTAAGACCTAACGATAGCAACATACTTTTCTGATCTCGCCTGGGATGAGCTCGTTGACCATGAGTCGCAAAAAA
>JBOFSC010000269.1:0-7588 GCA_051651345.1 Enterobacteriaceae bacterium | reverse complement strand
TTGCGACTCATGGTCAACGAGCTCATCCCAGGCGAGATCAGAAAAGTATGTTGCTATCGTTAGGTCTTAGTATTTACCCTGTAATGAATTAAAGGTACATCAATGTGTTATGAGCTTAAGTACCTACATATGATTGCCAGCTTCTTTTAAATTTTGTTAATACATTTTTTCTATAACGAAATATCTCCCCCCCTGACAAGGGAGGGAGATATTTTTATGAGGCAGGAAAGCAGGTTAATTGAGACAGAGCGCAATTCTGAAATAATGTTACAAATAATACTATTTAGCGGGTGTAACCATTATTAAAAACCACTTACAATAGCGTCAGCTTGTTTCGGCTAAGAAATAGCCAGGCTAACAAAAATAATATATTTTATTCTGCTGGTGCGGTCTGTTATCGCACTGGCTGCGCTTTGATAACTGGAAATAAATATAATGTTCTGGCAAAAATCCAATTTAAACAACAGGAATTGCGTGAATAGATTGTTGGCATTACTTTTATTTTGTGAAACAACCGTGGTGGGCTGTTGAAAATTCCCCTCCACGGAGGGGAATTCACTGCTACCTGAAAGACGGCAGGTATTTTAATCCCTTTCGTCCAGGGCCATCTCTTTCAGTCGATATAACCAGGTCAACGCCTCGCGGGGGGAGAGGGTATCCGGCTCTAATTTATTAAGAGCAGTTTCCAGTGCCGAGGGCTCCTCTGCCACCAGAGGCAGGGGGAATGTGCGTGAGGGGGCCGGAACGCTCTCTGTAGAAAGTTGCTCCAGTTCCCGTAATTTGCGTCGGGCCCGCTGAATAACCTCTTTAGGCACTCCGGCCAGCGCGGCCACCGCCAGACCATAGCTTTTACTGGCGGCCCCTTCCTGGACACTATGCAGAAAAGCGATAGTTTCCCCATGTTCCACCGCATCCAGATGCACATTGACAACGCCAGGCATACTTTCCGGCAGGGAAGTCAACTCAAAGTAGTGGGTGGCAAACAGGGTCATTGCTCTGATCTTATTGAGCAAGGCTTCGGCGCAAGCCCAGGCGAGGGAGAGGCCATCATAGGTGGAGGTGCCGCGACCAATTTCATCCATCAGCACCAGGCTCTGCTCGCTGGCATTGTGCAAAATATTGGCGGTTTCGGTCATCTCCACCATAAAGGTGGAGCGGCCCGAAGCCAGATCGTCAGCGGCGCCGACACGGGTGAAGATACGATCCACTGGGCCGATAACAGCACTCTGGGCCGGAACAAAGCTACCGATATGGGCCAGCAGTACGATCAATGCCGTTTGCCGCATATAGGTGCTTTTCCCACCCATATTGGGCCCGGTAATAATCAGCATTCGTCTTTCAGGTGACAGGTTCAGGGGGTTGGCAATAAAAGGTTCATTGCTTACCTGCTCCACCACCGGATGCCTTCCCGCCGTGATGCTGATACCCGGCTGTTCAGTTAACTCAGGACAGCAGTAGTTAAGGGTATCGGCGCGCTCCGCCAGATTAGCCAAAACATCCAGTTCAGCCAGCGCAGTGGCTGTCTGCTGCAGTGCAATCAGGTGCGGCAAAATCAGGTCAAACAACTCTTCATAGAGCATTTTTTCCAGTGCCAGCGCCTTGCTTTTCGAGGTGAGAACCTTATCTTCATGCTCTTTCAGCTCGGGAATAATATAGCGCTCGGCATTTTTCAGGGTTTGACGGCGGATATAGTGGGCAGGAACCTGCCGACTCTGACCGCGACTCACCTGAATATAGTAGCCGTGTACTGCATTGAAGCCGACTTTCAGGCTCTCCAGCCCCAGCGCCTGGCGTTCACGTTGTTCCAGTTGATCGAGATAATCGGTAGCCCCTTCAGCCAGGGCTCGCCATTGATCCAGTTCGTCGTGGTAACCTGGTGCAATAACGCCGCCATCGCGTATCAGTACCGGCGGAGAGTCGATAATGGCCCGCTCCAGCAGTGCTTTTATCTCGTCAAACTCACCGATTTTGCTTTGTAAATTCGCTAAACCGTGATTCTGCACCTGCTGCAAACAGTGATGTAATTCCGGTAGCTGTTGCAGGGCGTGGCGCAGCCTTGCCAGATCTCTTGGCCGGGCGCTGCGCAGTGCCAGACGAGCCAGAATACGTTCCAAATCCCCCACCTGACGCAAGGGGGCCTGAAGCTCCAGAGCAATATCGCGCAGGCTGCGAATAATCTCCTGGCGCTGGCGCAGGATGCCATGATGGCGCACGGGCATATGCAACCAGCGCTTAAGCATTCTGCTTCCCATGGGGGTTACTGTTTTATCGATCACGGCAGCGACACTATTTTCCGTGCCGCCGGACAGATTGCTGGTAAGCTCAAGATTGCGCCGGGTGGCGGCATCCATCAGGATATTGTCCTGGGCTGTTTCCAGCATAATGCTGTTGATATGAGGCAGGGCGGTGCGCTGGGTATCTTTAACATACTGCAACAGGCAACCGGCGGCCCGTAGCGCCATCGTGGCCTGCTCTACCCCAAAGCCAGTCAAATCACGGGTTTGAAACTGCAGATTTAATTGCTGGCGGGCGGTGGACAGCTCAAATTCCCATATGGGTCTGCGGCGTAATCCGCTGCGCTGCTCTATCAGCGACATGGCACCAAACCCTTCGGGGTAAAGCAGCTCCACCGGATTGGTACGCTGTAACTCAGCCGCCATATCCTCTGTGCCCGGAGGTTGTGCCAGCAGAAAACGCCCGGAGCTGATATCCAACGTGGCGTAGCCAAAGCCTTCACCCTCCTGCCAGATAGCAGCCAGCAGATTGTCCTGGCGCTCTTGCAGCAATGCTTCATCGCTGATGGTTCCCGGTGTAACAATGCGCACCACTTTACGCTCTACCGGCCCTTTGCTGGTGGCGGGATCGCCAATCTGTTCACAGATAGCGACTGACTCCCCTTGCTGTACCAGTTTCGCCAGATAGTTCTCTACTGCATGGTGGGGGACACCCGCCATGGGAATGGCATTACCACCAGACTGGCCGCGTTTGGTCAGGGAGATCTCCAGTAACCGGGAGGCCCGCTTAGCATCATCATAAAACAGCTCATAGAAATCCCCCATCCGGTAAAACAACAGGATATCAGGGTGTTGCGCCTTGATCTGCAGATACTGGCGCATCATTGGGGTGTGCTGTGACAAATCCTCACCATGTCTCATAATGACTTCTTTTTTATAGGTTAAAAATTTTATAGGTTAAAAACGCAACGGGTCAGGCAAAAGAGTCAACTTCCTCTATTGTACAGAGAGGAAATATTGTACAGAGAGGAAATAAAGCCTGTTTATGGCCTGGTATACTAGCTGAATTAGGGATAAACCGACACTGTTAATCCCTGAAGCGGGCTCGCAAATTACGCATGTAATCGGGGTAACAGGGGGAAAAAGGAGACTCTGCTCTGCCAGAAAAAAGACAATATGCTAAAGTAGCCAGGTTGTTTTATCTCCGACCAACAGTAATGTTAAGGCGAATACCATGACTGAGCCGCAACTTTTTCACTATAGTCGTTTACTGGGAGAGGCCCTGTTACAGCAAGGAGTGTGGGTGACTTGTGCTGAATCCTGTACGGGTGGCGGTGTCGCCAGTGCTATTACCGATATTGCGGGCAGCTCTGCCTGGTTTGATCGCAGCTATGTTACCTATAGCAACAGCGCCAAACAGCAACTGCTTGCGGTTTCAGCACAGACGCTGCAACAATATGGCGCAGTGAGTGAGCCGGTTGCCAGAGAAATGGCCGCAGGCGCTCTTGATGTGGCGCAGGCGGATCTGGCTATTGCGGTCAGTGGTATTGCAGGTCCTGGCGGGGGTAGTCCTGATAAACCGGTGGGTACGGTCTGTTTCGCCTTTGCCCTGCGAGGAGGGGAGCTGAGCAGTGTCACTTGCCATTTTTCAGGTGACCGCGCCGCTGTTCGCGCCCAGGCGACGCTGTTTGCTGTCAGGGGCGCCCTGGAGAAGATTTTACAAAAATAACTTGATGCTGTATATTCATACAGTATAATCACAGTACATTATCCGCTTAATATGCCCTGGAGTCAGAGAATGATGGATGAGAACAAGCAAAGAGCGTTAGCCGCTGCATTGGGACAGATCGAAAAACAGTTTGGTAAAGGCTCAATCATGCGTCTGGGAGACACCAAGACCCTGGATGTCGAATCTGTATCCACAGGCTCATTGAGTCTGGATATCGCCTTAGGTATCGGTGGTTTGCCGATGGGCCGGGTAGTGGAAGTGTTTGGCCCGGAGTCTTCAGGTAAGACCACTCTCACCCTGTCCGTGGTCGCTCAGGCCCAGAGAGCGGGTAAAACTTGCGCGTTTATCGATGCCGAACATGCTCTGGACCCGGTGTATGCCGCCAAATTGGGTGTGGATGTCGACAATTTATTGATTTCACAGCCAGACACCGGCGAACAGGCACTGGAAATTTGTGATGCTCTGGTGCGTTCTGGTGCCGTGGATGTGATCATCGTCGACTCAGTCGCCGCTCTGACACCTAAAGCGGAGATTGAAGGTGAGATGGGGGATTCTCATGTCGGTCTGCAGGCGCGTCTGATGTCCCAGGCTCTGCGTAAGCTCACCGCCAATATCAAGAATGCCAACACCCTGGTGGTATTTATCAACCAAATCCGTATGAAGATTGGTGTAATGTTCGGTAATCCGGAAACCACTACCGGCGGTAATGCCCTGAAATTCTACTCTTCTGTCCGTCTGGATATCCGCCGTATCGGTGCGATCAAAGAGGGAGATGAAGTAGTGGGTAATGAAACCCGGGTGAAGGTAGTCAAAAACAAGGTAGCCCCTCCGTTCCGTCAGGCGGAGTTCCAGATTCTCTATGGTGGCGGTATCTCCAAAGAGAGCGAGTTGATCGATCTGGGTGTGAAATACAAGCTGGTGGAAAAAGCGGGTGCCTGGTACAGCTACAATGGTGAGAAGATTGGACAGGGTAAAGCTAACTCCATGAAGTTCCTGCAGGAACATGATGAGCTTTCCAAAGAGCTGGAAGAGAAACTGCGTACGATGCTGTTGACACCAGGGGTGGCACTGCAGAACTCTGTTGCTGAGGATGAGCCTGTCGAGGCTGAAGAGCTGGCATAATCACAGACTTCCTTTGCTTCTGAGGACAGAGAGGTTAACTTTTCTGTCCTCTGTCCTCTGTCCTCTGTCCTCTGTCCTCTGAACCTGCTGTTTTGATCTTAAATGAAATAATTTTGTTGTTATTATTTTTCAATCGATGTTAACTATCATCTGCTATGTTGAATTTATGAAAATATGATGCACCAGCCCGCAAGATGTGAAAAATAGTGGGTTCTACGATGTAAAACAGGGCCCTGGCAGTACAACCCGCTAACCAAATCACTAAAATATTATAGAATATGCGCATATGGGGTTTTACTTCAGGAGAAAGACATTTTATCTTATCCCCACTTTTGTCCATGAGCGGATATTGATACAGCGGTTGCTGTGCTCATGGGTTGGTCTTTTAGCCTTAGTTTGGGAACGGTATGAGCAAAAGCACCAGCGAGATTCGTCAGGCGTTTCTCGATTTTTTTCACAGTAAAGGACACCAGGTAGTGAGCAGCAGCTCTCTGGTTCCTGGCGATGATCCCACCCTGTTATTCACCAATGCAGGAATGAATCAGTTCAAGGATCTTTTCCTTGGGCTGGAGAAGCGGGACTATAACCGAGCCACCACTGCCCAGCGTTGTGTCAGGGCCGGAGGCAAGCACAACGATCTGGAAAATGTCGGCTATACCGCGAGACATCACACCTTTTTCGAGATGCTGGGTAACTTCAGTTTTGGCGACTACTTCAAACAGGATGCCATCCAATTTGCCTGGGAGCTGCTGACCGGTAAGCAGTGGTTTAACCTGCCGGTAGAAAAATTGTGGGTGACCGTGTATGCAACGGATGATGAAGCTTATGAGATCTGGGCCAACCAAATAGGTGTGCCCTCTGAACGTATCATCCGTATCGGTGATAATAAAGGTGCCCCTTATGCATCAGATAATTTCTGGCAGATGGGAGATACCGGGCCTTGTGGGCCTTGTACAGAAATTTTTTATGACCACGGCGAACATATTTGGGGTGGCCCTCCCGGTAGCCCGGAAGAAGACGGCGATCGCTATATTGAGATCTGGAATATCGTCTTTATGCAGTTCAATCGCTCTGCGGATGGTACCATGGAGCCATTGCCCAAGCCTTCGGTGGATACCGGAATGGGGCTGGAGCGTATCGCCGCCGTGTTACAAGGCGTGCACAGTAACTACGAAATAGACCTGTTCCAGTATCTGATCGCTGAGGCAGCCAGGGTGCTCAAGAGTGATGACTTGCAGAGCAAATCGTTACGGGTGATCGCTGACCACATTCGTGCCTGTGCCTTTTTAATTGCAGATGGTGTTGTGCCATCGAATGAGGGACGAGGCTATGTGCTGCGCCGTATTATCCGGCGGGCAGTGCGCCACGGCCATATACTTGGGGCGACAGACTCCTTTTTCTACCGTCTGGTGGCACCACTGATTAAAATTATGGGCGCTGCGGCGGTGGAATTACAACAGCAGCAGGCTCGGGTGGAGCAGGTGTTAAGAGGTGAAGAGGAGCAGTTTGCCCGTACTCTGGAGCGTGGGCTACATCTGCTGGATGAAGAGCTTGCTAACCTGTCCGGTGATCTTCTGGATGGTGAGACGCTATTTCGTCTCTATGACACCTATGGTTTCCCGTTGGATTTAACCGCCGATATTTGTCGTGAGCGGGGTATCCGTGTCGATGAAGAGGGTTTTCTTCAGGCAATGGAGCGCCAGCGGCAGCGGGCCAGAGAGGCAAGTCAGTTTGCTGCAGACTATACTAACCTGATTCGCAGTGATGAGGCCTCTCTCTTTTGTGGTTATCAGTATAATGAGCAGCAAGGGAAGGTCAGCGCACTATTTCATAATGGCCAGCCTGTGACAGAACTTAAGTCTGGTGAGGAAGGGGTCGTTATACTGGATCAAACGGTCTTCTATGCCGAATCGGGTGGTCAGATAGGCGATAGCGGTCAGTTGCTCAGCCAATATGGTGAGTTCACCGTGCAGGATACGCAAAAGTATGGTCAGGCGATAGGTCATATTGGTTGTCTGAGCCAGGGCAGTCTGCAATTAGGTCAGAGTGTGACGGGCAGAATTGATCTTTTGCGTCGTAACCGCATAAAATTGAACCACTCTGCAACCCATTTGCTGCATGCTGCATTGCGTGAGGCACTGGGAGAACATGTTTTGCAGAAAGGTTCACTGGTCGGTGATTGTTATCTGCGTTTTGACTTTTCCCATCATGAAGGGGTCAGCGCAGAGCAGTTACAGGGTATAGAGGATCGGGTTAACCAGCAGATCAGACGTAATCTGCCCATAGAGACTCGGTTGATGTCCCTGGATGAGGCAAAAGCGCAAGGCGCGATGGCGTTGTTTGGGGAAAAATATGATCATCAGGTTCGGGTATTGACTATGGGTGATTTCTCGACTGAACTATGTGGAGGCACCCATGCTGACAGAACGGGAGATATCGGCCTGTTTTGTATTATTGCGGAATCAGGTACGGCGGCAGGTATTCGTCGTATTGAAGCAGTTAC
>JBOFSC010000268.1:0-3193 GCA_051651345.1 Enterobacteriaceae bacterium | reverse complement strand
AGGCGATGGCTTCCGGTGTCTCTGCCTGCCTTGCCACGCCTTTTAAAATTAAGGGTGTCAACTACTCTATCAGTTCCGCCTGCTCTACTTCAGCTCACTGTATCGGCCACGCCGCCGAGTTGATTCAATTGGGTAAACAGGATGTGGTATTTGCCGGAGGAGCGGAAGAGATCTGCTGGGAACTGGCCTGTGAATTTGATGCCATGGGCGCGTTGTCGACCCGCTACAATGAGACCCCTGCCAGGGCTTCCAGAACCTATGACGCTGATCGCGATGGTTTCGTGATCTCTGGCGGTGGCGGTATTGTGATGGTGGAGGAGCTGGAGCACGCTCTGGCCAGAGGCGCACATATTTACGCCGAGGTGGTGGGCTATGGTGCTAACTCCGATGGCCAGGATATGGTAGCGCCTTCCGGTGAAGGTGCCGTACGCTGCATGCGCATGGCGCTGGAAGGGGTGGATACACCTGTTGACTATCTGAATACCCACGGCACATCGACCCCGGTCGGGGATGTGAAAGAGCTGGAAGCCGTGCGTGAAGTTTTTGGCGCTGACCTGCCTGCTATCTCTGCCACCAAGGCGATGACCGGACATGCTCTCGGCGCGGCGGGTGCCCATGAGGCTATCTACACCCTGTTGATGTTAGAGCACGGTTTTATCGCCCCCAGTATCAATATTGACACTCTGGATGAAACCGCGCGTGATATGAATATCATCACCCAACCCACTGAGCGAGCGCTAACGACCGTGATGTCCAACAGCTTTGGTTTTGGCGGGACTAATGCCACACTGGTGATGCGCAAATATAAATAAGGTATCATCTCCTCTTATCAACTCCCTCCCCTGACAAGGGAAGGGTTGGGGAGGGGTTGAGTACTTTAGGGCGACGTTGCTTTTAATTTCGGTGCTCGACCCCCTCCCAAGCTCCCCCTTGACAGGGGGAGGAGCAAATCTCAATAGCGTTTCATAATAGTGTTCCGCCCGTACTTTTCTGTACCTTTTGTGAAACATTACCCTTGTGGAGAAAGTATGTCGGAAGTGTGGAATATTGCGGTACTGGGTGCCACTGGTGCTGTGGGTCGCGCCCTGGTTGAGTTGATGCAGGAGCGTAATTTCCCCGTAGGACAGCTGTTTCTGCTGGCCGGAGAGGAGAGTGCCGGGAAAAGTGTGCGCTTCAGTGGTCGCTCACTCAAAGTAGAGAGTGCAGAGCAGTTCGACTGGTCTCAGGTGCAGATCGCTTTTTTTATGGCGGGCAGTGAAATTGCCGCGCGCTATGTGCGAGCAGCGACGGAGACAGGCTGTGTGGTGATAGATAACAGTGGTCTGTTTGCGCTGCATCATGATATCCCTCTGGTGATCCCCGGCATTAATCCACAGGCGCTGGTGCACTATCGCAACCACAATATTGTTGCTGTGGCCCATAGCTTAACCAGTCAGTTGCTGAGCGCCGTAAAACCCCTGGTCGATAACTTCGGCCTGGCACGTTTGCAGGTGACCAGTCTGCTCTCCGTGTCTGCTTATGGTAAAGCGGCGGTGGAGGATCTGGCCGGTCAGAGTGCGCGTCTGCTTAATGGTATTTCGCCGGAGCCGGGCTTTTTCCCCCGTCAGGTGGCGTTTAATCTGCTGCCCCTGCGTCCCGATGAAGCAGGCAGTGTGCGTGAAGAGCGACAATTAATCGAAGAGGTACGTAAAATTTTGCAGATTCCCGATCTGCCGATCACGGCCTCCTCGGTTCAGGCACCGGTGTTTTACGGACATACCCAGATTGTACAACTGCAGGGAGAGCAGCCGCTGTCGGCCAGCGAGGCCAGGGCTTTGTGGCAGCAGCAGAGTGATATTGTGGTCAGTGAAGAGGATAGCTATCCAACACCGGTGGAAGATGCTGCAGAGAGTTATCATTTAAGCATCGGTTGTATCGGTCACGATTATGGGATGCCGCAAATGCTGCAGTTCTGGTCTGTGGCGGATAATATTCGCTTCGGTGGCGCATTGATGGCGCTGGAAACTGCAGAGAAGCTGGTGCAGGAGTATTATTGATGCCACAGCGGCGGACCACACCCTGCAGGATGGCTCTGGGGGTGGAGTATCAGGGGGAGGCTTACTACGGCTGGCAGCGTCAGCAAGAGGTGCCTTCTGTACAGGCCACGCTGGAGGCGGCCCTGAGTCGGGTGGCGGATGAACCGATCAGCCTCTGTTGTGCCGGACGCACCGATGCTGGTGTTCATGCCACCGGCCAGGTGGTTCACTTCGACACTCTGGCAGAGCGTGCCCCTGCGGCCTGGACTCTGGGTGTCAACGCCCATCTGCCCGCAGATATTGCTGTGCGCTGGGCCCAACCGGTGCACAGTGAGTTTCATGCCCGTTTCAGTGCCACCGCCAGACGCTATCGTTATCTGATCTATAATCATCGTCTGCGCCCGGCTATTCTGGCCCAGGGGATAACCCACTTTTATCACCCCCTGGATGAGATGCGTATGCATCGGGCCGGACAGTGTCTGTTAGGGGAGAATGATTTCACCTCCTTTCGCGCCATGCAGTGCCAGTCTAAAAGTCCCTGGCGTCATGTGATGCACCTGAATGTCAGCCGCCATGGTGAATATGTGGTGGTGGATATTAAAGCGAATGCTTTTGTGCACCATATGGTACGCAATATTGTCGGCAGTTTGCTGGCAGTAGGTTGTGGAGAGCAAGACGAAGAGTGGATTAGGGTGCTGTTACAGGCAAAAGATCGTACACTGGCAGCGGCGACGGCCAAAGCGGCCGGGCTCTATCTGGTGGCGGTGGATTATCCTGCGCACTTTGCACTGCCTGTCACCCCGCCGGGCCCACTTTTTTTAGGATGACGGGATTATAGCGTCTGGAGTAATAATGGATTTAATTAATCATATTATTGATTTTTCGTGGTTTTTGATTGATTTTATATTGCATATTGATGTCCATCTGGCTGAGCTGGTGGCACAGTATGGCGTTTGGGTCTATGGCATCTTATTTCTGATTCTGTTTTGCGAGACAGGGTTGGTGGTCACGCCTTTTCTGCCCGGCGACTCGCTGCTGTTTGTGGCCGGTGCTTTGGCGGCCCTGCCCGGCAATGATCTCAATGTGCATCTGATGATTTTACTGATGCTCAGTGCCGCGATTGTCGGCGATGCGGTCAACTACACCATCGGCCATCTGTTTGGCGACAGGCTGTTCAG
>JBOFSC010000267.1:0-7150 GCA_051651345.1 Enterobacteriaceae bacterium | reverse complement strand
CGGTAATCCGGAAGATATTTATAAGACTGATGCCAAAGTCAAAGAGCTGATTCCTGATGATCAACATCTGCACCGCTGGCTGGATATGGCCAGAGAGCGCATCAGCTTCCAGGGCCTGCCTGCACGTATCTGCTGGGTGGGTTTGGGTATGCGTGCCAAACTGGGTCTGGCTTTCAATGAGATGGTGCGTTCCGGTGAGTTATCCGCACCGGTTGTTATCGGTCGCGACCATCTGGACTCTGGCTCTGTAGCCAGCCCGAACCGTGAAACCGAATCCATGCGCGATGGCTCTGATGCGGTATCAGACTGGCCTCTGTTAAATGCGCTGCTCAATACTGCAGGCGGAGCAACCTGGGTCTCTATCCACCATGGTGGTGGTGTGGGGATCGGTTATTCGCAGCACTCTGGTGTGGTGATTGTCTGTGATGGTACTGATGCTGCTGCCCGCCGTATTGCACGGGTATTGCACAATGACCCGGCAACCGGTGTAATGCGTCATGCCGATGCCGGTTATGATATCGCGATTGAGTGTGCTAAGGAGCAGGGCCTGAACCTGCCCATGATCACCGGTAAAAAGTGATCGTCTGAAATAGTGTCAGTAAGGCCCCGGTGTTAACCTGTATTGCGGCAATCGGCGCTTGCAGGTTAGCACCCGTATCATCATGATCTGTGTCAGCGTTAAGCGTATATAGACAAAGTATTTTGAGTTGCAATAGGGTAGGTATTCTATGCTATGGACCCCGGTTTCACGAAAAGTCTGGCGCGGCAGAGATGACACACAAGAAGATGCAGGGGCTTTACGTCTTTTTCAAACGATCAAACTGGTCGACACATTCACCCCACAATATTTTCGTAATCAGGTCGCCTTATTAGGTTTTGAATGTGATGAAGGCGTTCGCCGCAATAAAGGCCGTCCGGGCACCAAAGAGGCGCCGGATCAGATCCGCAAGGCGCTGGCTAATCTGGCGGCCCATCAGGATCATGACAAAATTGTGGATTTAGGTAATCTGGATGCGGAAGGCGAGGATCTGGAAGGAGCGCAGGAAGCGCTGTCCGAATATGTGCGTCAGTGTCATCAATGGAATATGAAAACCGTGGTGCTCGGTGGCGGACATGAAACCGCCTTTGGTCACGGACTGGGTCTCTATAAAGCCTATCCCAATGCCAGGATTGGCATCATTAACTTTGATGCACATCTCGATATTCGCAAAACGGAGCAGGTCTCTTCAGGAACGCCTTTCAAACAGCTCGCAGATCACTGTCACGACCAACGGCGTCCATTCCGTTATATGTGTATCGGTGCCAACCTGTCGACCAATACCCGGGCGCTACTCGATACCGCGCGGGAGCTGGATGTTGAGATCCTGTGGGACACTGAATGCCAGCAGGCCAATTATCAGAATGTAGTGGAACGGGTTAATCAGTTTATCGCCTCTGTGGATATTGTTTATCTGACTATCGATCTGGATGTGCTGCCGCTCAATACCATGAGTGCGGTTTCCGCTCCGGCTACCCTGGGGGTGCACTTCCATTTCTTGCTGGCACTGGCGGAGGAGATTAAGAACAGCAACAAAGTACGGGCAGTTGATTTTGTAGAGTACAACCCCAGCCTGGATACCGAGCTATTGTGTGTAAAAGTGGTGGCCCGCTTTATCTGGCAAGTGTGTCTGGGTTGGTGTTCGAACAGTGCAGCATAAATTGAGTCGTTATTTTTGGTTTAACGGAAAATCATCTAACTTTAAGGGGTTTAATTTATGGCTAAATTAGTAGAGTGTATTCCAAATTTCAGTGAAGGACGCGACCAGAAAGTCATTGGTGAACTGATTGAAGTAGCAAAAAGTGTCGCCGGTGTCACCTTGCTGGATCATAGTTCAGATGCCAGCCATAACCGCAGCGTGTTTACTCTGGTGGGTGACCCTGAGGGTATCGCAGAGGTGGCTTTCCGCTTATGTAAACTGGCCAGTGAAAGAATCGATCTGACTAAACACACCGGCGAACATCCGCGCATGGGTGCCACAGACGTGATTCCGTTTGTGCCTATCAAAGATATTACCACCGCAGAGTGTGTGGAAATCTCCAAAAAAGTCGCACAGCGAATTTATAACGAGCTCAAAATCCCCAGTTTCTTGTATGAAGATTCAGCGAGCAAAGAGAGCCGCAGAAATCTTGCTGCAGTGCGTAAGGGACAATTTGAGGGCATGGCGGAAAAACTGCAGCAGGAAGAGTGGGCGCCTGACTTTGGCGAGCGCAAGGTGCACCCGACGGCAGGTATCACCGCGATTGGCGCCAGAATGCCGCTGGTAGCCTATAACGTTAACCTCGATACCTCAGATATTGAGATCGCCAATACTATTGCAAAATCCATCCGTGCTTCTGGCGGTGGTTTTAAGTACTGTAAGGCGATCGGCGTTATGCTGGAAGACAGGAATATCGCTCAGGTCTCCATGAATATGGTGAACTATGAGGGTACGCCGCTGTATCGGGTATTTGAAGTGATCAAAATGGAAGCGGCTCGTTGGGGCGTGAATGTGATCGGCAGTGAGGTGGTAGGATTAACACCGGCAAAAGCCCTGATAGATTGCGCTGAGTACTATTTGAAGATTGAAAACTTCGATTACAGCACCCAGGTTTTTGAAAACCATCTGCTCGGCTAACTTCATTTACAGGAGTCGGTAACATGAGTATCAAAAGTGACATCGAAATAGCGCAAGCTGCTGATATTCGCCATATTAAGGAGATCGCTGGCGAAGCGGGCATTGATGAGCGTTATCTTGAACTTTACGGTAATAATAAGGCCAAAATTCACTACAACCTGCTGGCCGACAAGCACGCCGAGCCGGATGGTAAACTGATCCTGGTCACCGCAATTTCCCCCACCCCTGCCGGAGAAGGTAAAACCACCACCACGGTGGGCCTGGCGGACGGTCTGCGTAAAATCGGTAAAAAATCGGTGGTGGCCCTGCGTGAGCCCTCTCTGGGACCGGTGTTTGGCGTCAAGGGTGGAGCGGCTGGCGGTGGTTATGCCCAGGTGATCCCCATGGAAGATATCAACCTGCACTTCACCGGTGACTTCCATGCCATCGGCGCAGCAAACAACCTGCTGGCAGCACTGATTGATAACCATATTTTCCAGGGTAACCAACTGGGTATTGATTGTCGTCGCATCACCTGGAAACGCTGTGTGGATATGAATGACCGCCAGCTGCGCAATGTGGTCGATGGCATCGGCGGTCGTGTTAATGGTGTGCCCCGTGAAGATGGTTTCGATATTACCGTGGCCTCCGAGGTGATGGCGGTATTCTGCCTGGCAAACGATATCACGGATCTGAAAGAGCGTCTGTCCAAAATTATTGTGGCCTATACCCGTGATGAAAAGCCGATCACAGCGGGAATGCTTAATGCCCAGGGTGCCATGGCAGCGCTGCTCAAGGATGCGTTAAAACCAAATCTGGTGCAGACATTGGAGCATACCCCAGCCCTGATTCATGGTGGTCCTTTTGCCAATATCGCCCATGGATGTAACTCCATTATCGCCACCAAAATGGCGTTAAAGTTGGGGGATTATGCGATCACCGAAGGGGGCTTTGGTGCTGACTTAGGTCTGGAAAAACTGATCGATATTAAATGTCGTA
Organism: Enterobacteriaceae bacterium; assembly: GCA_051651345.1. Taxonomy (GTDB): domain Bacteria; phylum Pseudomonadota; class Gammaproteobacteria; order Enterobacterales; family JBOFSC01; genus JBOFSC01. Next base: position 3,518 of record JBOFSC010000267.1, on the reverse strand, counting down.
TGGCGGGTTTACAGCCTTCCGCTGTGGTGGTGGTGGCGACGGTTCGTGCCCTGAAACATCATGGTGGCGCGGCCAAAGATCGACTGGGCGAGGAAGATCTGCAGGCGCTGGAAAGAGGGATGCCCAACCTGCTGCAGCATATTGAAAATATCAAAACGCTGTTTGGTCTGCCGGCCGTGGTGGCGATCAACCGCTTCCCCACAGATACCGAGGCGGAATTAAAGCTGATCGCGGATAAGTGCCGCTCTCTGGATGTCAATGTGGCCTTATCTGAAGTATGGGGCAAAGGCGGCGACGGTGGTGTGCAACTGGCGAAGGAAGTGGTGCGTTTGTGTGAAGAGTCTAACGACTTCTCCTACTGCTATGAGCTTGATGCGCCCATTGAAAGCAAAATCGAAACCATTGTTAAGCGTCTCTATCGTGGTGATGGGGTTGACTTCACTGCAGAAGCTAAAAAACAGTTGGCACTGTTTAAGGCGCTGGGCTTCGACAATCTGCCCATCTGTATGGCAAAAACCCAATACTCCTTCTCCGATAACGCCGCTCTGCTGGGCGCGCCGCGTAATTTCAGAATTACCATTCGCAATCTGAAGTTATCTGCGGGTGCTGGTTTTATCGTGGCGTTAACCGGGGATATTATGACCATGCCGGGATTACCGAAAGTGCCTGCTTCTGAGCGCATTGACGTGGATGCCCAGGGCCATATTTCAGGTCTGTTTTAAAGGAAAAGATGATGAAACTTGTTGAACTTACCCTAAAGGATTTTACTCATCTGCTGGCCTCCGATGCTCCGGCACCGGGCGGTGGTTCGGCTGCGGCACTGGAAGGGGCTATTGGTATTGCCCTGACCCGGATGGTAGGCGCACTGACAGTGGGCAAGGCCAAATATGAGGCGCATCAGGCTTTTGCTAATGAGTTGCTGAATAAGGCCGAACAGATTCGTCAGGACTTTATTGATGTTATCGACCGTGATACTGAAGCTTTTAACGGTGTCAGCGCGGTGTTTAGCATGCCGAAAGAGACCGATGAAGATAAGGCGCGCAGAAAGCAGGCGATGCAAAATGCACTGAAAGAGTGTACTAAAACGCCTTTCGATATGATGCGTTACAGCATGGCGGCTCTGGAACTGACGGAGCAGGCAGTAGGTAAAACCAATACCAACGCCGCCAGTGACCTGGGTGTGGCTGCCCTGAGTTTAAAAGCGGCAGTACAGGGTGCGTGGCTCAATATCCTGATCAATATTTCCGGGATTCAGGATCAGGCTTTTGTTGATGAGTACCGCAAAAATGGTGAAGCGATTTTAGCCAAGGCATTGCCAATGGCTGACAAAATTTACGACACTATTTTGCACAGCCTCTCTTAATTGACTTGATATATACCCAAAGTATTTCGAGTTGCGGCCAGGCGTAGCCAACAACGCTGCAACTTGAAATACGACGGGTATAAACCCCGTCCGGATGGGCGGGGTCATTCAGATCACTTACCAGTCTATCCCTCTCTGCGCCTGCACACCATTATCAAAAGCATGTTTAATCGGACGAATTTCACTGACCGTATCGGCCAGCTCTTTCAGATCCCGATGGCAGGCGCGACCCGTGATAATTACACTCTGATGTGCAGGGCGCTGGCGTAACGCCTCTACGACCTCTTCCAGCGGTAAGTAATCATAGTTAATCATATAAGTCAGCTCATCGAGCAGCACCAGGTCATAACTGGGATCGCTGAGCATTCTTTTCCCCTCAGCCCAAACCTTTCGGGCGGCAGCACTATCTGCTTGCCTGTCCTGAGTATTCCAGGTAAACCCCGTCGTCATCAGATGAAACTCTACCCCAAGCGGGGCCAGCAGATTGTATTCACCGCTTTCACAGGTGCCCTTGATAAACTGCACTACACCAACCTTGTGTCCATGCCCAAGGGCACGGGTCACAGTACCAAAAGCAGCGGTGGTTTTGCCTTTACCATTACCGGTGAATACCATAATCAGGCCACCGGTTTGGGTCGCGGCGGCGATACGGGCATCCACCTGCTGTTTTATTTTTTGCTGACGCTGGCGATAACGCTGGTCATCGGTCATTAATTCCCCTCTCCACAGGTAGTACAGCCACTGCATTGTTGTTGGATCTGATCATAGAATGCATTGCCTTTATCATCTACCAAAATAAAGGCTGGGAAATTATTAACTTCCATTTTCCACACGGCTTCCATCCCCAGTTCCGGATATTCGAGGCAGGTCAGCTCCTTAATATACTCCTGGGCCAGAATAGCGGCGGAGCCCCCAATACTACCCAGATAAAATCCGCCATGCTGCTTACAGGCTTGCGTTACTATTGGGCCGCGATCTCCTTTAGCCAGCATCACCAGACTGCCCCCGTTGGCCTGGAAGGGATCGACATAGGGGTCCATACGCACCGCAGAGGTGGGGCCCATGGAACCGCAAATCATGCCGTCAGGTGTTTTGGCCGGACCGGCATAATAGACCGGATGATCTTTAATATAGTCCGGTAGCGGTTCGCCCTGATCCAGACGCTGTTTCAGTTTGGCATGGGCGATATCACGGGCGACGATCATCGGTCCATTCAGTGACAGGCGGGTACCTACAGGATAGCGCGACAGCAGTTGTCGAATTTCCGCCATTGGCTGGTTCAGATCCACATTGACCACCTCGCCATTCTCACCCTGCTGCAAATGTTGCGGAATATATTTCTCCGGATGGGTCTCCAGCTTTTCCAACCAGATCCCCTGTTTGTTGATTTTAGCTTTGATATTGCGATCCGATGCGCAGGAAACGGCCATAGCCAGCGGGCAGGAGCCGCCATGACGCGGCAGGCGTACCACACGAATATCAATGGCAAAATATTTGCCACCAAATTGCGCGCCTAAGCCTAACTGACGCGTGGCTTCGAGTAACTCTTGCTCCAGCTCCCGATCGCGAAAGGCCTGGCCATAGCGGTTGCCTTCAGAGGGTAAGCCATCATAGTACTGGGTCGCGGCCAGTTTGGCGGTTTTAAGTGAGGCTTCGGCAGAGGTGCCGCCGATAACAAAGGCGATTTTATAAGGAGGACAGGCCGCTGTGCCGATAGAGCGCATCTTTTCCACCAAAAAAGCCTTGAGTTTCTGTGGCTGCAAAATTGCTTTGGTTTCCTGATACAGTGCGGCTTTGTTGGCGGAGCCACCGCCTTTATTAATACACAAGAAATGGTATTCATCGCCTGTGGTGGCAAAAATATCGATTTGTCCTGGCAGATTGTTGCCGGTATTGACTTCGTTATAGAGATCCAGGGGGGCATTTTGTGAGTAACGCAGATTGTCTTGCTGGAAGGTGTTATAGATACCGAGGGAGAGAGCTTCAGCGTCATTACAGTCCGTCCATACATGCTGGCCCTTTTGCGCCACTATGGTGGCCGTGCCGGTATCCTGGCAGTTGGGTAAAATCCCTTTGGCGGAGATAACCGCATTTTTTAGCAGTTGCAGCGCGACATACTTGTCGTTATCACTGGCCTCCGGGTCCTGCAGGATGG
>JBOFSC010000266.1:0-2301 GCA_051651345.1 Enterobacteriaceae bacterium | reverse complement strand
AATGCCCGCTGCGTAAACCCTCTGCAACTGCCTGTTCATTGACCAGGCTGATAATATCCGCCTGCCGTAGCGCCTGATGAAATTCCGTATAACCCTCAGGACACTCTTGTCTGCCTTTACGTCCAGCCAGCACAATCCGCATGCCAAACGCCTGCGCCAGTTTCGCCACCGCTTTGCCGATCGCACAATACCCTATCAGAACCAGGGTTTTATGGGTCAACTGGTGGTAACCCGGCCCCGGCAGAGTAAACATCGGTGACTGCTGCCATTGCCCTTCCCTGACCTTATCATGGTAGACAGGCAGACGATGGGCCAGATTAAGCATCAACATTAAGGCATGTTCCGCCACTGAAACAGTACTGTAACCCGCCACATTGGTTACGGTGATCCCGGCGGCGCGGGCCGCTTCAATATCAATATTGTTATAGCCGGTGGCGGCTACGGCGATCATTTTTAGCTCAGGATGGCGCTGGATTAACTCACGGGTAATTTTGACCTTGTTGGTGATCGCGATGGCTTGCCCCTGCAATGCCTTATCGGTGGCATCCTGATCCTGGCATAACGCATGGCTGGTTAAGGTGTGGGGAAAGTTAAATTGCAGAGGAGCATTTGACAGGGTCAGATGATCCAGCAGGGTTATGGCGGTCGTTGACATCACTTACTCCTTTAACAAAGGATTCGATAGCCCTCAACACTAGCGTAATTGCCTGTGATTTTAAAGCACTTCGCGCCCACCATTAACAAGTTAATTTTGCCAGTTTTGCCGCGATTATTCTGTTTTACGTGGCACCGAATCGCGCTCGACCAACAGGGGAGTCAGGGTCATAATTTGCGGTGCCGTAGTCTCATCTTCCAGACGGGCCAGCAGGGTTTCCACCGCCAGTTCACCCAGTTCGTTTTTCGGCTGGTGAATGGTTGTAAGGGGCGGCGTAAGATAACGGGCCAATTCGATATCATCGTAACCTATCACCGCAATATCCCTGCCCACCTGCAATCCGGCCTGATATAGCGCCTGATAAACCCCGACCGCCATAGCGTCGTTACCCACGAACACCGCATCCGGTACCTCAGGAAGCTGCAAAAGCTGCTGCATCCCCTGTAAACCGCCGTTGAATTCAAAATCCCCTTCCACTTCATATCCCGGCAAAACAGGCAAACAGGCATTGGCCATCGCCCGACGATAGCCCTGTAACCGGCCCTGAGACGGCGTCTGCTCCAGTGGCCCGGCGATACAGGCTATGCGGCGATACCCCCGCGCAATCAAATAAGCCGTCGCCTGTTCACCTCCCAGCTCAGCATTATCCTGAATGATATCGCTCTCCAGCCGACAAGGTGACCAGTCCATCATCACCACCGGCAGCCTGGGATAATTGCTCAGGACTTCGCTGATCACTTCCCCCTCGGTACACATGATCAGTAAACCATCCACCTTTTTCTGCAACAGGGTGGTCATACTGTTGCGAATGCGCTCGATACTGCCGTTGCAATTACAGAGAATCACGCTGTAATTGCGTTCATAGCAGCTTAATTCCACCCCATGGACCACTTCCATAAAGAAAGGATTAGTGCCCGTGGTGACCAGCATGCCGATGGTATGAGTCCGGTTGATTTTTAAACTGCGGGCCAGGGCAGAGGGGGCATAATTGAGCTCCCGGACTGCCGCCTGAACCTTGTCACGAATGGCATCACTCACATAGCGGTTATTATTGATCACATGGGATACAGTGGATGTCGACACGCCCGCCAAACGTGCGACATCTTTCATCGTGGCCAAATCAACATTCCTGTCGTAGTGAAATTGCTTGTGGTAAATAGTGCCGTTATCAATTGAATGGCTATTAATCTTGCTGCTGTAAAAACTGCTCGATTTCTTTGCGCCAGGGCACCGAAGGTTGCGCGCCCATACGGGTCACCGCAATCGCCGCTGCTGCATGGGCAAAGCGCACCGCCGTTTCCAGTGGTTGCTGCTCCAGCAGGGCGGTGACCAATGCGCCATTAAAAGTATCCCCTGCCGCCGTGGTATCGACCGCATTGACCCTGAAACCGGCGATCAATTGCCCCTGTCCCTGTTCACTGACCCAGGCCCCTTTTTTCCCCAGGGTGATCAGTACCCGCTCGATACCATGCTGATGCAGCTTGTGAGCCGCCTGCGTCGCGCTCTCTTCATCACTGACCGTAATGCCGGTAAGCGCCTGGGCTTCCGTCTCATTGGGGGTGATCATACTGACACAGGAGAGTAGTTTATCGGACAGCGTTCTGGCTGGTGCCGGATTGAGGATCACCGGCACACCATGCTGTTTT
>JBOFSC010000265.1:0-3148 GCA_051651345.1 Enterobacteriaceae bacterium | reverse complement strand
GGATGTACTTGCAGCGCGTCTGCTAACCCATCTGCCTCGCCCCAACCCGCCTGCAGTGATCCACTATACAGGGCAGAGTAAGATGACCACGACCCCGAACCGACAGAAAGAACGTATTCAGCGGCTTGTACAAATTTTGCAGGAGAGAGATAAGATCCATCTGCAAGAGGCCGCTGTACACCTCAATGTCTCCGCCATGACCCTGCGCCGCGATCTACAGGCCGGGCTGGCTCCCTTGCTGTTGCTGGGGGGGTATGTAGTACTGGATAATAAAAACAGTGCCATCTCTCACTACCAAATCAGCGTGCAACATATGCAGCGCGCCCAGGAGAAAAAACAGATTGCCCGGCTTGCCGTGCCCTTGATCAAAGAGCAAGAGACGCTGTTTTTCGACTGTGGCACCACCATCCCCTATATTATCCAGGCGATTCCCAACGAGCGTCATTTCACTGCCATCTGCTATTCGCTGAATGCGTTTCTGGCACTACAGGAGAAACCCAATTGCCGGGCGATTCTGTGTGGTGGTGAGTTTCATGCCAGCAATACGGTATTTACCCCGCTGGGCCAGCAGTGCGAACTCTCTTTACTGCGCCCCTCCCTGGCCTTTATTTCCGCTGCAGGCGTCTGCCTGCAACAAGGCGTCACCTGCTTTAATCTCAATGAATTAATGATCAAACATCTGGCGCTGCAATATGCCCAAACCCGTGTTTTGGTGGTGGATAACAGCAAATTTGACCAGGTGAGACCGGCCGCCATCGCGCCCCTGCAGCAGTTTGACCAGGTGATCACGGATAGCGCCCCGCCCACCCACTACCGGGATTTTCTGGCGGATCATCAGATTATCCTTCGCTATCCTTAGCGCCTGCGGGTTTACTCCGCCTCCAGCAGATGCTCCCTGATCAGGATCATAAACGGCTGGCCAAAACGCTGCAACTTACGTTGTCCCACCCCGTTGATTTCTAACAACTCTTCAGAGGTCGTCGGACAGTGCTCCGCCATCTCTATCAACGTCGCATCGTTAAACACCACATAAGGGGGAACATTGCTGTCATCGGCCAGGGTTTTACGCAACCGCCGCAGTTTGGCAAACAGCTGTTTATCATAGAAACCGCTATAGTTCTTCTCTGCACTGCCTGGTTTAGTGCGCTTCATCACCTGAATACGCGGTACCGCCAGGGATAAGGGTTGTTCTCCGCGTAATACCGGCCTTGCCGCCTCGGTTAACTGCAGAACGGAGAAGTTGCTGATATCCTGTTGTAACAGACCTAAATGGATTAACTGGCGAATCACGCTGATCCAGTATTCGGTCCCATGAGCTTTGCCGATACCGTAAACGGGCAGTTTGTCGTGACCGTTATCGCGGATTTTGATGCTATTAGAACCCCGCAGTACATCGACAACGTAACCCGTACCGAAACGCTGGCCGACACGGTAGACACAACTGAGCGCCATCTGTGCATCCAGCAGCCCGTCATAGCTTTTGGGTGGGTCCAGGCAGATATCACAATTGCCGCACGCCTGTTGCCTGCCTTCACCAAAATAGTTGAGTAAGACCAGACGCCGACAGATTTGTGACTCGGCAAAGGCGTTCATGGCGTTCAGTTTATGGCGCTCCACATTCTTTTGCGGCCCTTCCGGTTTTTCATCCAGACAGCGGCGCAGCCAGGCCATATCTGCCGGGTCATACAACAGAAACGCTTCTGCCGGCAAACCATCCCGCCCTGCTCTGCCAGTCTCCTGATAGTAGGACTCTATGGTACGTGGAATATCATGATGCACCACAAAACGCACATTGGATTTATTGATCCCCATTCCAAATGCCACCGTGGCAACAATCACCTGCAGATCATCACGTAAAAAAGCTTCCTGAATCCGGTTGCGCTGCTCGCTATCAAGCCCGGCATGATAGGCGGCCACACTGATCCCCTGCTTTTTAAGCCGCTGCGCACTCTCTTCGGTTTTATTGCGGCTGTTGCAATAGATAATGCCGCTTTTACCGCGCTGAGCGCGTACGAACTGCCAGACCTGCTCCGCCGGTTTAAATTTTTCTGCCACCGTGTAGCGGATATTAGGGCGATCGAAACTGCTCAGATGGATATATGGCTGATTCAGGGAGAGTTGTCGGATAATATCCTGACGGGTGGTATTATCTGCCGTGGCCGTCAGGGCCATCACCGGCAGTGTGGGGAACAGCTGTTTCAGTTGTCCCAGCGAGCGGTATTCCGGGCGGAAATCGTGTCCCCACTGGGAAATACAGTGCGCCTCATCCACAGCCAATAAGGCGGGCCGCCAGTATGCCAGTTGGTCGATAAAATTATCCTGGGCCACCCGCTCCGGAGCCACATAGAGCAGACGGATTTCGCCCCGATTACAGCTATTGATCACCGCCAGCTGCTCGGCGCGGCTCTGGCTGGAGTTAAGGCAGGCGGCGGCGACACCACAAGCCAGCAGTTGATCCACCTGATCTTTCATCAGGGAGATCAGCGGTGACACCACCAGCGTCAATCCGGGCAGAATCAGTGCCGGGATCTGATAGCAGAGTGATTTGCCACCTCCCGTCGGCATGATCACCAGACAGTCCTGGCCTGCCAGAACCGTATCGATGATCTGTTGTTGACCGGCACGAAATTGCTGGTAACCAAATACCTCACGCAATATCTGCCCTGTTTCGCCCTCTGTCGCTAATAGCGTTGCTGTTGACAACCCCATCTCCTGGTGATTGATTATTCTCCACTGTGCCCTATTTTAAGCGTTTCCGCTCCATTTGTCCCACCTGTGCAACGCTATCTGTCAGAGTTAGGAAGCGGTTGGCAAAGATATCTGCAACATTGTAGCGTGAACTCATATGAGGATGAGTATCTTTGATTAATAGTAAGTATTTAAATGTCAGTACCAATATATGCCCAAAGTAACACCTTTAAATCGTTCCTTATTTTTGTTTCAGATGATTTGCGTTGTAACCACAATACCGGCACAAAATCACTTCACCACAAATGGAATTGTGAATCCGGCATTAGCGTGATATAGATCACTGAGTAGAATAATTTTATCTTTTGACCAGGAAGTTTGTCATGGTGATGCAACAACAAAAAAAAGGGGTGATCCTCGCCCTGTCCGCCTATTTATTATGGGGAATCGCACCCATCTA
>JBOFSC010000264.1:0-3689 GCA_051651345.1 Enterobacteriaceae bacterium | reverse complement strand
CGCATATCCACAGCACGCTCACGCAAATAGGGATCGCTGAGGCGGGCAAACTGCTCTACAAAACGTTCGAACACCACCTTAACGGCCCACTCGGCCACAGCGCCCTGCTCCAGCTCCACTGTGAGTTCATGGCGCAACTGAGTATCGTTTAACAGGTGAGCATAGAAATCAAATACCGCCGCACTCTCTTTCTGACCGCTGGTATTAAAACGTTTGCTGAAACGACGACACTCCAGAGTGGCCTCTTCCAGGGCCAGGGTCATGCGGTCCTGCTCTTCGTCAATATTCAGCGCACTGGCCTGACTGACCGCATCCAGAGAGGGTTGATCGCTGTCGACCCAGCCTTCGGCTATCGCCACGCCCGGAGAGGCCGCCAGCGCAGTCAATCGTGTCTGTCGGAACTGACTAAACAGACCATGCAGATGGGCCTGAGCCAGGATACTCGCCAGTTGGGTCGCCAGGGTGACCAGGAAAGACTCTTCACTTTCGTCGAACTGCCGGTGCTCCCGCTGCTGAATAACCAGCACACCAAAACGTTGCCGACGATAGATAATAGGTACGCCGAGGAAGGATTTAAACAGCTCCTCATTGACCTGAGGTAACAGCTTAAAATTGGGGTGGCTCTGCACATCCGCCAGGTTCAGAGGTTCGGCCAGGCGACCGACCAGCCCCACCACCCCTTCATTAAACGCCAGGGTAACGACACGGCCACGCGGTTTTTTCAGGCCACGCGTTGCCATCAGGTAATAGCACTGGCGCTCGTTGTCCGCCAGATAGACGGAGCACACCTCGGTCTGCAGGGCCAGACAGATCTCATTCACCAGCAACTCCAGCGCCTCGTTCAGGCTGGTGGATGCTGCAACTTTTTCAACAATTTCTCGTAATTGTGTCAGCATAATGCGGGTTATCTGCCTTTTCTGCGTCGGGTTGCTGAGTGGGGCAACGCAGCGCTACCCTGCTGCAGGGGTACCACGTTTACAGCGAACTCTTTCATCACACGGCGATACACTTCTCGTTTAAAGGAAACCACCTGGCGCACAGGATACCAGTAACTGACCCAGCGCCAGCCATCAAATTCAGGATTACTGCTGCGTTGCATATCCACAGCAGAACCGTCCCCTATCAGTTGCAGCAGAAACCATTTCTGTTTCTGACCGATACAGACAGGTTTCACCTCCCAGCGAACCAGACGTTTGGGCAACTTATAACGCAGCCAGTGACGAGTGCAGGCAAGAATCGCCACATCTTTGCGGTTCAAACCCACTTCTTCATATAACTCGCGGTACATTGCCTGTTCCGCACTCTCTCCTGGATTGATCCCTCCCTGGGGAAATTGCCAGGAGTGTTGACCATAACGCCTGGCCCATAACACCTGCCCCTGCCGGTTACAGATCACAATGCCAACATTTGGGCGGTAGCCATCATTGTCGATCACAGACTACCTCAATAGCAGTACAAATTTAGTAATGATCAGATTGTTTCATACAACCCTGCAACGGTAAACAGTGAACATGGATCTGGTGAATTTTTGACACGCTGTCATTCAGTAGTGTCACAGGGTGTTCTACCCGATAATTATAGAGTAATTCACAAATAATATTGAAGTTATAAACAATCAACGTTAACACCCCAGCAGGTTATACACTTTTCTTGTGGATAGAGTTGTGCAAAACCTTGCAAAACTCAGGGGACAGTTTTTATCTCTGCAGAGACGATAATTTTAAACATGCTAAAATTCATCTTATATATCAGTTCACTACAACAGTACAATACAGAAGAAAAACTGTGCTTCACTGTACTGGCGAAAACCATTTCTTGAATTTGAGAAAAAATGACCAATCTCATTTTTATCCACAGCTTTTGTTTATGCTTGGCTATTTTTTGCGCTATTTATGGTAAAAATAGATTCGTCAAGGCTGTAAATAGACACAGTAGTCTTCACTTAGCCAAGTTATGCAGTGAAACTGTGGATAACCCAGTGTAAGATCCTGTTCATTGTCAGTGAGTGGCTGAAACGTTTTCCCACTTTAAAAAAAAGCCAATTTAAATGTACCGCTAAATCATGCGATTGGCATCGCAGAACCGGAACTGTTATTTTAAACCGCGACGCACTGTATCACTGTTTATTTTTTAACCACACAATACTACCTGAACGACGCAATGCCTAAACAACTTGACGGAACTGAACAACACAGCGACTTTCTTGCCTGTGCGGAAACGCCAGACAGCGCAGAACACCTGTACCAGCGCGCTTCTGCGTTGGCAGGCCACACCCTGGGTTCTCTGGCGGCACAGTTGAATATCCGGGTGCCTGCCAACCTGAAAAGAGATAAAGGCTGGGTGGGATTACTGCTTGAGAGTGCCCTGGGCGCCAGCGCGGGCAGTAAACCCGAACAGGATTTTCCCCATCTGGGGATTGAATTAAAAACCCTGCCCGTTGATCATCACGGCAAACCTCTGGAAACCACCTTTGTTTGCGTAGCCCCCTTAACCGGTAATAGCGGTGTTACCTGGCACAGCAGTCATGTGCGCCACAAACTCCAATGTGTCCTGTGGATACCGGTGGAGGGAGAGAGAACGATCCCCCTCGCACAGCGTACTATTGGCACGCCTTTTCTGTGGCGGCCGGATGCCCAGGAGGAGGAGCAATTGCGCCGCGACTGGGAGGAGTTGATGGATCTCATTGTTCTGGGTCATGTGGAAAAAATCACTGCCCGCCACGGCACCTGGCTGCAACTGCGCCCGAAAGCGGCCAGCAGCAAAATCCTTACTGAAGCGGTCGGAGAGCACGGAGAGCCCGTTATGACCCTACCCCGGGGTTTTTATCTAAAAAAAGCCTTCACCTCGGCCCTGCTGCGTAAATATTTTCATATATGATGGGTATATACCCAAAGTATTTCGAGTTGCAGGTAGGCGGCAAGCAGATTCAGCCAATGAGCATACACCAGTATGTGATTCGGATGAATCTGCGCAGCCAACACCCCTGCAACTTGAAAGACGACGGGTATAGCGTGACAGGGGTTCCCTGCTTATAATAGCCAACACTGTTATGGCTTGATTATTGGTAGGCTAATGTTTGAATGGATGAGTGACCCTGATGCCTGGTTGGCACTGGGAACCCTGACGATACTGGAAATTGTCCTGGGCATTGATAATATTATTTTTCTCTCGCTGACGGTAACAAAGCTGCCACAGCACCAGCAGAATCTGGCCCGTCGTCTGGGGTTAGGCGGTGCGATGGTGATGCGTCTGTTACTGCTGGCCTCTATTGCCTGGGTTGCCCAGTTAACTCATCCCCTGTTTACCCTGTGGGAGCATACCGTCTCGATTCGTGATCTGATTCTGCTGGCAGGAGGTCTGTTTCTTATCTGGAAAGCCAGCGCAGAGATCCATGAATCCCTGGATGAAGTCCCGCAACATCAGGAGACAGGTGTGGCATCCCTCTCCTTTAACAGCGCTATTGTGCAGATTATGATGCTGGATATTATCTTCAGCCTGGACTCCGTGATTACTGCCGTAGGTCTGTCTCGCCATCTGGTGATTATGATGGCCGCCGTAATTATTTCCGTCGGCGTAATGCTGTTTGCCGCCCGCTCGATCGGTGAATTTATCGCCCGTCACCCTTCGGTTAAAATGCTGGCATTGGCTTTTCTGATTCTGGTGGGATTCACTCTGATGCTGGAGAGTTT
>JBOFSC010000263.1:0-2096 GCA_051651345.1 Enterobacteriaceae bacterium | reverse complement strand
GGAAGCACCGTTACTCGATAGGATCCGGATAATCGCGGATAAAGCGCTCAGCATCTTCCACCATAGAGCGGGTGCCGACAAAGAAAGGTGAACGCTGATGTAACTGGGTGGGATCAATATCCAGAATCCTCTGATGGCCGTCAGTAGCTGCGCCGCCTGCCTGTTCCGCCAGCATCGCCATGGGATTACACTCATACAGCAGACGCAGTTTACCTTGTGGATGCGAGGCGGTACTGGGGTAGATATAGATGCCGCCTTTCAGCAGGTTGCGGTGAAAGTCCGCCACCAGGGAGCCGATATAACGCGTGGTGTATGGACGACCTGTAGATTCATCCTGCTCCTGACAATATTTAATGTACTTTTTCACGCCGAGGGGAAACTTGATGTAGTTACCTTCGTTGATGGAGTACATATTGCCTTTGGCCGGGAAACGCACGTTTTCATGGGAGAGACAGAACACCCCCAGAGAAGGATCGTAAGTGAATCCATGAACCCCGCAGCCAGTGGTGTAGACCAGCATGGTGGAGGAACCGTAGACCACATAGCCTGCAGCGACCTGGCGATGTCCAGGCTGGAGAAAATCTTCCAGAGAAACCGGGGTGCCGATAGGCGTGATGCGGCGATAAATAGAGAAAATCGTGCCCACCGAGACATTGACATCAATGTTAGAGGAGCCATCCAGTGGATCCATCAACACCACATATTTGCCATTCAGGGCCCGGTGCCCTTCGAAAATGACAATATCATCCTCCTCTTCCGAGGCGATACCGGCGACTTCCCCCCGGGCTTTCAGTGCCGCTTTCAGCTTCTCATTGGCGTAGAGATCCAACTTCATCTGCACTTCGCCCTGAATATTGGATAACCCGTCGCTGCCAAGAATATCCACCAGACCCGCTTTGTTGATATCGCGGTTGATGATTTTGGCACCGAGTTTAATGGCGGACAGCAGAGAAGTGAGCTCACCAGAGGCATGAGGGAAATCGAGTTGCTTTTCGACGATAAATTCGCCTAACGTTTTCATTGACGCAATCCCTGAATTGATGATGATGGTTAGAGAACACGGGCTAACAAAATGACGTTGCGGGGCAAAGTTTAGCGTAATGGTTTTAGAAAGCCACAGTTAATTTGTGTGTCACCGGCTCAGGGTGGATAAAAAACTGGCAATGGACTCCAGGCCATCGGAGTTGATACAATTCCCCGTTAACAGGACAGTAATAAGACGATGGGTATAACCTCAATCAGTAACGGACATCCTATGCATATTCATATAATTGGTATCTGTGGCACCTTTATGGGGGGGCTGGCACTGCTGGCGCGCTCCCTTGGCCATCAGGTGACGGGCTCAGATGCCAATGTTTATCCGCCCATGAGCACACTGCTGGCAGAGCAGGGGATTGATATTATCCAGGGCTTTGATCCAAAGCAGCTGGAACCCGCACCGGATCTGGTCATTATTGGTAATGCCATGAGCAGGGGTAACCCTTGTGTGGAGAGGGTGCTGGCTGAGAAGATCCCCTATGTCTCCGGGCCACAATGGTTACATGATGAGGTATTGCGTCATCGCTGGGTTATCGCGGTGGCCGGAACCCATGGTAAGACGACCACGGCGGGTATGGTGGCGTGGATTCTGCAATCCTGCGGTTATCAGCCGGGTTTTCTGATTGGCGGTGTGCCGGGCAATTTTTCTGTTTCTGCCAGCCTCGGCGAAAGCCAATTTTTCGTGATTGAAGCCGATGAGTATGACTGCGCTTTCTTTGATAAGCGCTCCAAGTTTGTCCACTACTCGCCCTCTACGCTGATTCTGAACAATCTTGAATTTGATCACGGGGATATCTTTGATGACCTCGGCGCTATCATCAAACAATTTCACCATCTGCTGCGCATCGTACCCGACAACGGTAAAGTGATCTACCCGAATGCAGACGCTAATCTGAAGCAAGTGCTGGAGATGGGCTGCTGGAGTGAGCAGGAGCCGGTGGGCGATGGGGGGCATTGGAAGGCCAATAAACTGTCCCAGGATGCCAGCCATTGGCAGGTGATACACAAGGGAGAAGAGGTCGGGCAAGTGGAGTGGTCGCTGGTGGGTGAGCATAATA
>JBOFSC010000262.1:0-1067 GCA_051651345.1 Enterobacteriaceae bacterium | reverse complement strand
TAGACAGGGCGTTGCACCAATAGCCTGGAATTGGCTGAACAGATCTCCCCCTGGTTGAAAAAGATCGCCGCCGCCGCTTTTTGTGCCGCCAGGGTCAGATCCTGGCACCCGGCAAATACCAGTGAGGGGCTTTTACCGCCACACTCCAGCCATACCTGTTTAAGATTGGAGTGGGCAGCGTACTGCATAAATAGTTTGCCGACCCGGGTAGAGCCGGTAAAGACCAGACAATCAATATCCAGGTGCAGCCCCAGCGCTTGACCGGTCTGTTCACCCAGTCCCGGTAAGACGCTGAGCACCCCCTCGGGTAACCCGGCCTCCAGGGCCAGCTCTGCCAGACGCAGTGCCGAGAAAGGCGACTGTTCCGCCGGTTTCAGGATCACGCTGTTGCCTGCGGCTAATGCCGGAGCCAGCTTCCAGGCGGCGAGATCCAGCGGAAAGTTCCATGGCACCACCGCCGCGATTACCCCCAGGGGCTCCCGGGTAATGGTGGCCAGGGCATTGGGCACCGGTGCCACTTCACCATACTGTTTATCCAGGGTCTCTGCATACCAGCTAAACAGATGGGCGGCGCTGGGTACATCGATATTCCAGGCATCCATCACGGGTTTACCCATGGAGAGCGAATCCAGCAGCGCCAGCTCGGTGCGATGGACCAGGATTAAGTCGGCCAGGCGCAGCAGCCTTTTTTTACGCTCTGAAGGTGGCATACCGACCCACACTCTCTGTTCAAAGGTCAGACGTGCGGTCTGTACCGCCAGATTGACCTCGGCCTCACCACAGGCCGCTACATGCGCCAGTATCTGACCTGTGGCCGGATTGATCACCGGATAACGCTCCCCGGACTGAGCGCGAACCCTATTGCCACTGATCAGTGCGCTATCGATAAAATGCTGTTGGGTTGCATGCTGTTGCCATTCATTGAGATTGAACATCATAACTTCCCCTGAATTAACTGTAATTTCTGCTAATTAATTGTTACAAACAAGAGGAGATAAGGTTACATTAGATTTTATCTGAGGGTGTATTAGCAAAAATATGCTCTGGAGATAGGAAAAAACTTTCCG
>JBOFSC010000261.1:0-2644 GCA_051651345.1 Enterobacteriaceae bacterium | reverse complement strand
AATCCCTCCCTGGAGGCTCCTCTTGCGACGTCCTGTCTCAAAGGGTCTGCTAAGCCAATGGCCCCACCCCTGTTACACTGTATATCTGCCTTGTTATTTATTTGGCGGCAGTTCGGTCCACTTCGACAAATTTACCGTTGATCACCTCAAACATCACAAACTCAGCGCCGACCACATCGCCTTTATTATCAAAGCTGATGTTACCGATCGGGGTTTCCATCTGCTCGCTGCGTAAGGCTTTAGCCACCGCTTCCGCATCGGTGGTTCCGGCTTTCTCGACCGCATTTAGCAGCGCCTGAGTGGCAGCATAGGCCAGCATAAAAAACTGTCCCGGAGGGGCATTGTATTTCTGCTCATGGGCTTTGATGGCATTGATGGTCACAGGAAGATTGGAGTAGTCACGGGAACTGGAGGCATAAACCCCTTCGCCCATCTTTCCGGCCAGGGTGAGGAACGCTTCTGTTTTGACACCATCTTCAGAAACAAAGTTAATCGCCATCTTACGGCCTTTGATGATGGTCATCAGTTTGGACGCTTCCGGATAGTAGCCACCAAAAATCAGGGTATCCGCACCACTACGGGCGATTTTCTGAATAATGGGGGAGTAATCCACGCCGCCTGGGGTCAGGCCATCAAAAAAGACGATTTTACTGTCCGTGCCACTCTTCTCGATAAACTCTTTGGCAAACAGCGCGTAGCCTTTACCGTAATCCCCTTTATCATGCAGGATGGCAATCTTTTTTGCTTTCAGGTGCTGCAGGGCAAAATCAACGGCCAACTGCGCCTGGGCATCATCGGAAGGTGTGGTACGGAAAAACAGGGGATATTTACCGCTTTGAGTCAGTTCCGGACTGGTCGCGGAAGGGGAAACTACCAGCACCTTTTTATCGTTATACATTCCCAGCGCGGCTTTGGTGGCACCGGAGCAGGTATGTCCCATCACAATATCCACCCCACTGGCTAACAATTTCTGCGCAGCGTTGGTGCTCAGCTCGGGTTTGCACTGATCGTCCTGAGCAATAATTTCCACCTGCTTACCATTGATCCCGCCTTTGCGATTCACTTCTTCCACAACCAGAGTTGCCGCATTGAGTTCCGGCAGGCCATAACCCGCCAAATCGCCGGAGTGAGCCCCAGGCACACCCAGTTTGATGGTGGTCTCTGCAGCCCCGGCTACAGTGGTGGTCAGCAGTGCGGATAAACAGAGCGCAGCAGCCAGTTTTGTTCTATTGTCCATAAAAAAATCCCTCGGTCATAATTTATAATTGTACTTCTCAACCCAAAGCTACATCCCGGACTTCTGATATCCGACATCTGACATCTGACATCTAAATCCAGCTAGCCTTTAACCCTATCCACACCATAATGCTGGATAACAGGATGCTGAGCAAGGTTCTCAGTAACCAGATGATTAAAAGATCTTTGACCTTCACCGGTATCTTTGTGGCCAGAATGCAGGGAATACAACCGGAAAAAAATAGGACACTGCTCACTGAGGTCATGGCAGCAATAAAACGCAGGGCCACTTCCCCATGATCCTTGAGCAAAATAGAGGGCAGGAACATTTCCGCCAGCCCCGACGCGATAGCTCCGCTGCTGGCACTGGCATTATCCAGATTCAGCAACATCCCGGCCAGCATCAAAGCCGGCTTGAGCAGATAGCCTAACCACTCAAACAGCGGGGTATATTTGGCGATGCAGATGCCGATAAAACCCACCGCCAGGATACTCGGGGCCACCACCGACGACATGGTCAATCCCTCTTTAAGGTGATCCATCAGCATCTTCGCCAGCGGCGGTCTACGCAGATAGTGATTCACCCCGGCAGTGATCGCATGGGGTAACAGTTTACCCTTTACCTCTTCATCCTTACCTTCTCCATATTGGGTATCCATACCAGCAATCGGCGGCAGATAAGCAGTAATGGCGGTGGTCACAAAGGTCACCAGAAAGTTAGACCAAAAGTAGAAATTCCAGTGGTCCATTAACCCCAGGGTTTTCGCCACCACCACCATAAATGTGGCCGATACCGTCGAAAAGCCGGTGGCGGTGATCACCGCATCACGCAAGGAGTAACGTCCACGCAGATACATTCTGTTAGTGATCAATAACCCGATGGAGTAACTGCCGACAAACGAGGTCACGGCGTCCACGGAGGAGTAACCCGGGGTGCGAAACAGCGGTCGCATCACCTTTTCCATCAGGACGCCCGCCATTTCCAGCAATCCAAAACCGAGCAAGAAAGTGAGCGCCAGGCTACCTAACGGAATCAATATCCCAACCGCCATCGCCAGTTTTTCAAACAGAAAAGGCAGCATATCCGGGCGTAGCATCCACTCTGGTGCCATACCAGTCAGATAGAGCAGACTGAGCAGCAGACCAAACAGTTTAAACAGGCTAAAAATAGCGCCATTGATATCGACAAAACTGTTTTTCGCTTTGATATGGATAATGGGGATCACACCGCGAAAGTGCACCTGGAACTGTAAAAAGGGGGAAAGACCACCGTAGAACATCATCGACATAATAAAGGTTAACGCCAGGGGCCGCAGAGCCCTGAGTATCCATTCACTGCCATGGTCGAGCAAAATGGTACTTTTGCCGTTCAGTTCTATCGGAATAAAAAAAATGAAGACACCTATAC
>JBOFSC010000260.1:0-2137 GCA_051651345.1 Enterobacteriaceae bacterium | reverse complement strand
TTTAATTTTATCTCCGGGCCGCTGGCCCCCCTGAGTGATGCCCTGGCCGGTATCTGGCAGCAACAGATTCGCCTCGATTATGGCAAGGCACGTCTGTGGGGCTCGCTGGCTTTTATTGTCGGTACGCTGGCGGCGGGATTTTGTATTGAAAGGTTGGGTACTGGTTCGGCGCTGATATTGCTGCTATTGGGGCTGGTTGCCATGTTGTCAGGGATGTTACTGCGACCGACAACCGCGCCCACACAGAGTGACAGTTACCATGCTATCCAGGCCACCCCATGGCTACAGTTACTGCGCGAATCCGCCGTGTGGCGTCTGTTATTGCTGGCCGGATTGTTACAGGGGGCCCACGCAGCTTACTACAGTTTCAGTGCCATCTACTGGCAGGAGGCGGGCTACAGTAGCAAGGTTGTGGGCTATCTCTGGTCCCTGGGGGTGATCAGCGAGATGATCTTCTTCGCCTTCAGTAACAAGCTGGTACAACACTGGAGTATCAAGGGGCTGCTGATATTCTCTATCGTCTGCGGTGTTATGCGCTGGAGTGTGCTGGCGTTGACCACCGATCTCACCTTACTGGTGCTGTCCCAGATTCTGCATTGTGGCACTTTTAGCGCCTGTCATGTGGCGGTGATCCGTTTTATTTCAGCGCGTCAGGGGCCGGATGTGATCCGTCTGCAGGCGGTCTATTCATCACTGTGTAATGGTGCCGGTATCGCTCTGGTGACCATGCTGGCTGGATTACTGTATACCCATATAGGTAGCGGTATATTCTGGGTGATGTTACTGCTGGTGTTACCGGCGATAGGGTTACTGCCTGGAAGAACGGTGCGTACTTAACAAGGGGATTTAGCTCCTCCCACTGCCAGAGGGAGGAAGCTAACGGCATCTTCAAGTTAATTGAGGATATTACCTGTTACGAGCGCTGAAAAACACGCGCATGCACCTGCTTTAAGTTCCGGTGTGGCCATAAGTTTGCTGCAACGACAACCCTCTGTATCCATCTTAAGGGGGTACCGTTGGCATCGTAACCACTGATAAATTTATCGCGAGAATGGAGTGCAAAGCGATTATCAATATAAACAAGCTCACCGGGCTTTATATCTACATGAAATGAGATATCCTGAATGGCTTTATAGAGGGTTTTCAATGCAGTAACAGCTTCATCTGTCTGACCTGTCATCAAATCTGAATAATAGACCAGAGTAACATCGGGAAAATCAAAAGGGCCTTCCAGCACCGCGACGGATTTTGTTTCTATCTCGGTATTATTGCGCCAGCGATGCGGTACTTTTAAGCGAAAAAGGGGTTTATATAAACAGGCTATTGTCTCAGCATCCAGGCGTTGTAAGGCTAATCGAATATCAGCCACCCGCGTGAGGGGCCCTTGAGGATCATGACGAACACCGCTTAACAACAGACCTTGTGGTACAAAGTTGACACCGTCAATGAATTTTGCAGCGGCATGCTCTGTGTGAAAATCCAACTCCACTTGTGAGCCCAGTCCCGTATATTGCTCCGCTAACTCACTGACAGGGATAAGATTACTGACAATGTCAGGGCTTTCAAAAACAATGGAATAAGGCTCACCCACTAACGCAGAAAAAGCCATTATCAAATTTTCACTAATAACGCCTCTTTTTGCTGCAGGAGTATAGATCATAGGGTCCGGTGTAAAAAAAACCTCCTCATCCACCGGCAGGTTTTTGAAAATCAAATAAGGATAGGGGGCAAGAGAGGACCTATGCTTATCGAGTACCTCAACAATCCGTCGCGGCAATCCTGGCGCAACTGAAGTTCGAAGACGAGTAATATAGGCCTAGCTTCCACTTGGGTCATACTCGATCTCTTTCAAAATATTGCAAAGAACATCACGCTCACTATCAGTTAATTGAAAAACATAGGCATCGTTCATTCTTGGTGGTTCCTGTAAAGCCTTGAGTCTTATGAGTTACATGCCATCGGGTGCAGCTCTTCTTAAATCAATCATACTATTATCATGATATTATACGTAGGATCTTTAGGATCAACCAACTGATAACGATAGAAAAAATGACGTATTTTTAGAAAAAAGAGTGGAAAGTGTGCTGTGATCATGATCAAATGATCATTCGCCAAAACAACCAACACAACCACAGCA
>JBOFSC010000259.1:0-4088 GCA_051651345.1 Enterobacteriaceae bacterium | reverse complement strand
GAATATACCCGAGCTAACTGGATGGGACCAGGTCGCGGATGGGTTGACCCGGTGGCAGAGAAAAAAGGTTCAATCCTGGGCATGGAGGCCGGTCTTTCAACGCTCGAACAGGAATGCGCTGAAAACGCGGGTGAAGATTGGGAAGAGCAACTGGATCAGCGTGCGCGGGAGTTACGCGCCATGAAGGAACGCGAACTGACACCGCCAGAATGGCTGTCAGTTGAGGCCCGGCAGCCGGAAAACAGACAGGAGGACAGATATAAATGAATTTACCCCACCTGGCGCAGCGGGTTTTTAATGTGCCGCTGGCCATCCACCCCAGTAAAGCAGAAGTCATCATTACCGCACTAATGGAACGCTTCGGGATTACCAGCATTCACAATATGAGCATGTCTGCATGGGATGATGATGACTTCTTTACAAAGGGGCAAAAGAGAGATCCAGGCTATGACACTGTCGAGGGAACTGCAGTTATCCCTGTACGCGGAACGCTGGTCCAGCGACTGGGGAGACTGCGACCCTACAGCGGTATGACGGGCTATGACGGCATCCGGCAAAGCTTCCTTACAGCGCTGTATGACCCGGAAGTCAAAGGGATCTGCCTTGATATTGACTCGCCAGGCGGTGAAGTGGCAGGTTGTTTTGATCTGGTGGATGAAATTTACAATGCCCGCGGAGAAAAGCCGGTCCATGCTATTTTGTCAGAAAACGCATTCTCAGCCGCTTACGCGCTGGCCAGTGCTGCTGACAGAATTTATGTTCCACGCACCGGAGGGACCGGCTCTGTCGGTGTGGTGGTGATCCACTGTGACTGGTCACAGCGGATTAAAGAGGATGGGTTAAAAGTAACAATCATCACTTATGGCGACCGTAAAGCAGACTGTAACCCCTACACACCACTATCTGACACAGCCCTGATTGATGTCCAGGCTGAAGTTGATGAAGTGGGCCGACTATTTGTCAGCACTGTTGCGCGTAACCGTGGCCTTGCTGAAAAAACCGTTCGCGATACTCAGGCCGGATGCTATCTGGGTGCAGATGGCGTTACCCTGGGACTGGCGGATGCTGTTCTACCCCCAAATATTGCATTTAAGAATCTTTTACAGGAGATCACTAATGACTAAACCATTTCCATTTTCCCACCTGATGGGCAGGGGTGCCAACAAGGAAGAGGAAGAGGAAGAAGAAAAAGCCAAAAAAGGCCGCAAGGCTGAAGATGACAAGGGTGATGACAAGAAAACAACCGAAGATCAGGATGATAATAAAAAGCCAGATTCTGAGGATAACAAGGATGATAAGCAGGGCGACAAGAAATCATCAGGAGACGGTGGTGGTGGTGATGGAGAAGATGACGACGAAAACAAGGATGTAAAAAAAGGTCGCAAGGCTGAGCGGGCACGTTGTGCTGCTATTTTTGGTAGCCAGGCTGCTGCAGGTAAAGCTGATTTAGCTGCAACCCTGGCATTTAATACCAATATGAGTGCCAAAGAGGCTATTACCGTATTGGCATCGCTCCCAGCCAGCAATCAGCATGTATCACTGGATCAACGTATGGCCAGCGTACAGCAACACCATGTCGGGCAGGATTCAAAATCTGCAGCAACCGGATCAGGGGCTCAGGCAACCGCCGACTCCATGATCAGTCTCTATAACCGTATCAATCAGGGTAAATAAGATGACAGATATTATTAAAGTGGGCCAAAACTCCTGCGCTCCGGGTGTACAGCACTACGAATTTTTACCAGATCAACTGATTGCCGGTGATCTGCAGATTGTGACTGATGCGGTCACAGTTACAGGTGGACCCTATAAGCGGGGCGCTGTACTGGGCATGATAGCTGAGAGTGGCAAATACACACTGAGCAAACCGGATGCCAGCGACGGCAGCGAAAAGCCCTGTGCCATCCTGGTCGATCACGCAAGTGCCGGTGATGTGCTGGCCGGTATCTATCAAATGGGCCAGTTTAACCAACATCGCATTATCTACGCTGAAGGCTGGACAGTTGAAAAACTGAAAGCCGCTCTTCGCCCCTTCGGGATCTTCCTGCGCGACGCAGAACGCGCCTAATCTGACAATTAATCGTTCGTATGCCTGTAACACGGCAGGACGCATTACGTCTTAATCAGAGAGAAAGTTATGTCTCAACAAATTGGCATTTATGACACAGCAACCCTGGTAAAGGTTGTTCCTAACCTGAAAACCAGCCAGAACTGGTTGCTGGACAGATTTTTTCCCGACATTGTCGAGAGCATTGATGAACATGTTGCGATCGATATTCTCATCGGGCAGCGACGCCTGGCCCCGTTCTGCTCTCCAATGGTTTCCGGAAAGCTGGTAGAAAGTCTCGGGCAGCATACAAAGTTGTTTAAACCACCCTACATCAAGGACAAGCGAGCGCCGGATCTGCGTCGCCCCATCAAGCGACAGGTTGGAGAGCGTATAGGTGGGGAGCTTTCCCCCGCTGAGCGCGAACAATTCAATCTCATGTCAGAACTGGCTGATCAGATTGATATGATTAATCGCCGTCTTGAGTGGATGGCTGCAAGCGCCCTGCAAACAGCAACTATTACGGTATCAGGGGAAGGGTACCCGACCACTGTGATCAATTTTGGTCGGGCATCGTCACTGACTATTGCCCTGAGTGGCTCGGATAAATGGAAAACATCCGTAGTTAAGGATGAGATCTATACCAAACCCACCGACGATATTGAGAAGTGGCAATCGCAGATGCTTAAGGAGGAGGGAGTTAGCGCCACCGACATTGTATTCACCAATGAATCATGGGCGGCGTTTAAACTGGATACCAGCCTGAAAGAAAGCGCCATTGTCATGCCTGCACTCAGCCCTTATGGTAACCAGGTTGATCCCGGCCCGCGCGTGAAAAAAGGGGCTGTTTACAAGGGGCGGTGGGGACAGTATGACCTGTGGGTCTACAATGACTGGTTCATTGATCCTCTGGATCGTGTCGAAAAGCCCATGTTATCGCCCGGTAATTTGATTATGTCAGGACCCGACCTGGAAGGAATACGTGCCTTTGCCTCTATTATCGATCCTGATTTTAGTTATGGGCCCATGGCTTACGCGCCTAAAGTCTGGACAGAAAAAGACCCTGCTCAGCGCTATGTTATGATGCAATCTTCACCACTTGTTATCCCATCCCGTGTTAACGCATCACTGTGCGCTAAGGTGGTGTGATATGGCGAAGGATAAGCAAAAAACAGATGAGAAGTTGCCCGACACCGCTCCGGTTGTTTCCGGCCAACCACCTGTCGACGATAATACACTGCAACCTCCCAACTCTGAAACTCAGCCAGAGACGGTAGTGGTTGTTGTGCTGCGCGGCAAAACAGTACATCACAACGGCACTCATTATCAGGAAAACCAGCAGATACAGATGGAACCAGATGACGCTGACTACCTGATGAAGGCGGGCTTTGTCGACACCCTGGAGGGTATACACGAAAGAGCTGCCGCAATCGCTTCTGGCGGAGTTGTTATTGAGACTGGCAGCCATGATTAACTGGGATGAACATGTGCTGTCACCACTTAATGAGGTTTTTGGCGAACCGGCAGAGTTCAGGCCGAAACAGGGAGAGTCGCTCAGGATAATCGGCATCTATGACCGGGCATTCAGCCATGATGTTGAGATGGAGGACGGATCTGTTACCGTCAGCACCACTTCACCCGTGATGAATGTCCGCGCTGCCCTGTTTTCGTCGTTACCAGTGCAGGGGGACAGGCTGTTTATCGAAAGTGAGCAAGCTGTGTTTGCCATCAAGGATGTGCGCCCGGACGGCAAAGGCAACCTGTCTCTGGTACTGAACGCAACAAAAGGAGGGGGCAAGTGAACCCGAAAACACTGAGGAAAATGGCGGTTGAGGCGCTTAAGGGCAAAACAGAGGCAGGTGATCGGGTTTATGCTCCACTGGACTGGCCGACAACCAGTCAGTCCTATCCGGCCATCCTGTTGCAGACACTGGTGGATGACAAAACCTCGAAGGGGCGCAACGCTCCGCAATTCAACACAGTGACTACGCTGCGTATCACCGGGCGGGTTGAAGAGTTCGACGGTGATGATAATGATGGT
>JBOFSC010000258.1:0-5162 GCA_051651345.1 Enterobacteriaceae bacterium | reverse complement strand
CGATGAGCATACATCAGTATGTGATTCGGCTGAATCTGCGTAGCCAACGACGCCGCAATTCGAAAGACGACGGGTATATCCACTTCTGTTCCGCACAGTGCAATAGCGAGGTAAAGGAATTTATGCTGCAAGCTCTGATTATTGGTGCCAGTGGCTATACAGGTGTCGAACTGGCGCTCTGTTTGCAACGGCATCCGAAGGTAAAATTAGCCGGTTTACTGGTTTCCGCGCAAAGTCAGGATGCGGGTAAAAAGCTCTCTGATCTCCATCCGCAGCTCCGGGGGCTGGTGGATTTACCTCTGCAGCCGATGGATAAAGAGGTGGCGCAACTGGCTCAGGGAATAGATATGGTCTTTCTGGCCACAGAACACCGTGTCAGCCACGATCTGGCCCCTCAGTTTCTGGCCCAGGGCTGCATCGTTTTTGATCTGTCCGGGGCCTTCCGGGTCAATGATGCCGGGTTTTATCGCGATTTTTATGGTTTTGAGCATCAGCACCCGCAGTGGCTGGATAAAGCGATCTATGGTCTGGCGGAGTGGCAGGGGCCTGCCATCAAAGAGGCGCAGTTGATCTCTGTTCCAGGCTGTTACCCTACCGCCGCGCAACTGGCGCTGAAACCTTTGACAGAAAATAAGTTACTGGATAGTCAGCAGTGGCCGGTGATTAACGCGGTCAGTGGTGTCAGTGGCGCAGGCCGCAAAGCCTCCTTAACTAATAGCTTCTGTGAAGTGAGCCTGCAACCTTATGGCATCTTTAATCACCGCCATCAGCCAGAAATTGAAACCCATCTCGGTGTACCGGTGATTTTTACCCCCCATTTAGGCAACTTCGCCCGTGGTATTCTGGAAACGATTACCTGTCGCGTTATGCCCGGCGTCACTGCTGAACAGATTGAACAAGCTTATCAGAGCGCTTATCATGATAAGCCTCTGGTGCGCCTCTATTCACAAGGTGTTCCGGCCTTAAAAGCGGTGGTGGGGACACCATTTTGTGATATCGGTTACGCCCTGCAGGGACAACACTTGATTGTGGTCGCGGCAGAAGACAATCTGTTAAAAGGTGCGGCAGCGCAAGCGATTCAGTGCATGAATTTACGGTTTGCATTCCGTGAAACAGAATCACTGCTATAAAAGGAGTTATTATGGTGCCATTGATCATCAAACTGGGGGGATCGCTGCTGGATACCCCTTCCGCGCTGCAAAAGTTGTTTACTGCCCTGCAACACTGTCAGCAACATTCGCCCCGCCCTCTTCTGCTGGTACACGGCGGCGGCTGCCTGGTGGATGAGCTGATGCATAAATTGTCATTACCGGTGGTTAAAAAAGAGGGATTACGTGTAACGCCGCCGGAGCAGATCGCCATTATTACCGGCGCACTGGCGGGCACAGCCAATAAAACCCTGCAATCCTGGGCGATAAAATATCAGTTAAATCCCATCGGGCTCTGCCTGGCCGATGGTGGCAGCGTGCGGGTGACGCAGATCAATCAAGAGTTAGGTCATGTCGCCAGTGCCAGACCGGGCTCACCTCAACTGCTGCAAACGTTATTAAAGGAAGAGCTGTTACCGGTGATCAGCTCAATTGGCATTACCGCGCAGGGCGAGTTAATGAATGTCAATGCCGACCAGGCCGCAACCGCCCTGGCGCAAACCCTACAAGCGGATTTAATCCTGTTATCTGATGTG
Organism: Enterobacteriaceae bacterium; assembly: GCA_051651345.1. Classification (GTDB taxonomy): domain Bacteria; phylum Pseudomonadota; class Gammaproteobacteria; order Enterobacterales; family JBOFSC01; genus JBOFSC01. Next base: position 3,478 of record JBOFSC010000258.1, on the reverse strand, counting down.
TGCGCCATTCTGGACGCGAAGGGTGACCGGATCAGCGAGATTAGCACCAACAGCGCGCAACAACTGATCAGTGAAGGAGTGATTACCGCTGGAATGGCCGTGAAAGTTAAGGCTGCTCTGGATGTTGCGCAGGCGCTGGGCAAGCCGGTGGAAATTGCTGGCTGGCAACAGGCAGAACAGTTAGAGACACTGATGGCCGGGGGCAGCATTGGTACCCGTGTTATCGCGTAAATCGGTTTTGCAGATCAAACAAGAGACGTTATTTCACGTTATATCAAGGAATTAAATATCATGAATCAGAGCGGTATCAAAAAAATCGTACTTGCCTATTCCGGCGGTCTGGACACTTCTGCCATTATCCCCTGGCTGAAAGAGAACTATGGCAACTGCGAGGTTATCGCTTTTGTCGCCGATATTGGTCAGGAGCCGGAGGAGTTAGAAGGCGTCGAACAAAAGGCTCTTAACTCCGGGGCCAGTTCCTGTTATGTGGTGGATTTACGCGAAGAGTTTATTAAAGAGTATGTCTATCCCGTATTAAAAAGTGGTGCGCTGTATGAAGGCAGCTATCTGCTGGGTACCTCTATGGCGCGGCCTATTATCGCCAAAGCACAGGTGGAGTTAGCCCTGAAGTTGGGAGCGGATGCGCTGGCTCACGGTGCAACCGGTAAGGGTAACGATCAGGTGCGTTTTGAAACTACCTACACCGCCCTGGCGCCACAGTTAAAAGTCGTCGCCCCCTGGCGTGAGTGGGATTTACGCTCCAGAGAAGCGCTACTGGCCTATCTTAAAGAGCGCAATATTCCCACCACCGCAACACTGGAAAAAATCTACAGTCGTGATGAAAACGCCTGGCATATCTCCACTGAGGGCGGCGTGCTGGAAAGTCCATGGAATGCGGCGAATAAAGAGTGCTGGGTATGGACAGTCGATCCTGCCGATGCACCGGATCAGGCTGAGAAGGTGACGGTGCAGGTGAGTAAAGGAGAAGTGGTTGCGGTTAATGGCAAGGCGTTAACACCTTATGGTTGTTTATGCGAGCTGAATAAGCTGGGTGCCAAACATGGTATCGGCCGGGTGGATATTGTCGAAAATCGGCTGGTGGGTATGAAATCACGCGGTTGCTATGAAACCCCCGGCGGCACCATCATGATGGCGGCGTTAAGAGGGCTTGAGCAGTTAGTGCTGGACAGAGACAGCCTTAAGTGGCGTGAGCAACTGGGGCTGGAGATGTCTTATGTGGTTTATGATGGTCGCTGGTTTGCTCCGTTGCGTCGTTCTCTGCAGGCGGCAGCGGATTCCCTGGCCGAGCGGGTGAGTGGTGAGGTGGTATTAAACCTCTATAAAGGCCAGGTCACTGCGGTGCAGAAGCGTTCTCCCAATAGCCTGTACTCAGAGGAATTCGCCACCTTTGGTGAGGATGAGGTGTATGACCAGCGTCATGCGGAAGGCTTTATTCGCCTGTTCTCACTCTCTTCACGTATTCGGGCCTTGAAAGAGCAGCAATAACAGCAGGGTTCATTAAACAGGAGTACCCGTTATGGCATTGTGGGGGGGCCGCTTCAGTGAAGCGGCTGATCAACGTTTTAAGCAGTTTAATGACTCTTTGCGTTTCGATTGTCGTCTGGCGGAGCAGGATATTATTGGCTCTATCGCCTGGTCAAAGGCGTTGGTTGAGGTCGGTGTATTAACCGGCAGTGAGCAGCAGCAACTGCAACAGGCGCTGCTGGAACTGCAGCAACAGGTCCGTGATAATCCTCAGCAGATAGCACAAAGCGATGCTGAAGATATCCATAGCTGGGTCGAGCAGCAGTTGATTGGCAAAGTCGGTGAATTAGGCAAGAAGTTGCACACCGGGCGCAGCCGTAATGATCAGGTGGCGACGGATTTTAAGCTCTGGTGCAAAACCGAGGTAACCGAGTTACAGCAGGCGTTACATCAACTGCAGCAGATACTGGTGATCACGGCAGAGGCTAATCAGGATGCGGTGATGCCAGGCTATACCCATTTGCAGCGCGCGCAACCGGTGACTTTTGCGCACTGGTGCCTGGCATATGTCGAGATGTTGCAAAGGGATCAGGGAAGGTTGCAGGATGCACTGCAGCGTTTGGATGTGAGTCCGTTAGGGTGTGGCGCCCTGGCAGGAACCGCCTATCCGATTGATCGCGAGCAACTGGCTGGCTGGATGGGTTTTGCCTCGGCGACACGTAATAGCCTGGATACGGTATCCGACAGGGATTATGTACTGGAGCTGCTCTCAACGGCGGCGATCAGCATGGTTCATCTATCGCGTTTTGCAGAAGATCTGATCTTCTTTAATAGTGGCGAGGCGGCTTTTATCGAATTATCTGATCGCGTCACCTCTGGCTCTTCTCTGATGCCGCAAAAGAAGAACCCGGATGCACTGGAATTGATTCGCGGCAAATGTGGTCGGGTTCAGGGTGCGTTGATGGGGATGTTGGTTACCCTGAAGGGATTACCACTCGCCTATAACAAGGATATGCAGGAGGACAAAGAGGGTCTGTTTGATGCACTGGACACCTGGCAGGAATGTCTGTCCATGGCGGCTCTGGTGCTGGATGGTATTCAGGTCAAACGTGCCCGTTGTCAGCAAGCGGCCCAGCAGGGTTATGCGAATGCGACGGAATTGGCGGATTATCTGGTGGCAAAAGGCATCCCTTTCCGTGAAGCGCACCATATTGTGGGTGAAGCGGTTGTTGCGGCAATTAAGCAGGGAAAAGCGCTGGAAGAGTTGTCGTTGCAGGAGTTACAGGCATTTAATCCCCGGATAGAAGAAGATGTTTATCCGGCCTTATCGTTAGAGTCCTGCCTGCAAAAGCGCTGCGCACAAGGTGGCGTGGCTCCAGAGCAAGTCAGGAGTGCGATAGAGCAGGCGAAACAACGGTTACAACTTTAGATTTCGGTTGTTATATACCCAAGTATTTCGAGTTGTGGCTAGGCGGCAAGCAAATTCAGGCGATGAGCATACATCAGTATGTGATTCGGCTGAATTTGCGTAGCCAACAACGGCACAACTTGAAATACGCCGGGTATAGGGCCTTAGGGGCAGGGGCCCGAGATAGTTTAGGAAATGTGATAGATCCCTCCGGTAGTTATCAAAATAACGGTTAATAAAAGAGCAAAATAAGCTTATAACGCAAGCAATTTGTGTTTGAAAATCCCTCTCATAAAGAAAAAAAGCCATCTGCTTTAGGCGAGGCTGTTTTTTATACGGTCTTGTTGAGTGTTTTTTATTCATATCACTGTTGTGCTGCTAAACGTAATATTAAAGATGGCGAAAGAGAACAGAATGTATGGGTGAAATCTGACCTATCAAAAACCTTAATTTTACAGTGTTGGCAGACTGAGTTCATAACAACTCTGTCGCCACAGCCAGGTACTTTATCTCACACAATATCTCAACATAAAACAACATACCCAGTTGCATTCCCGACAGCTTGCCTATCAGTTCAGTTATCAG
>JBOFSC010000257.1:0-2240 GCA_051651345.1 Enterobacteriaceae bacterium | reverse complement strand
AGTAGGGGGAATACCGCATATGGTGCTGATGATCGTCAGCGGCCGTTCAGGTTCAGGGAAATCTGTCGCGTTACGTGCTCTCGAAGACATGGGCTTTTACTGTGTCGACAATCTGCCGGTAGAACTGCTACCCAATCTGGCCGACAATCTGGTACAGCGGCAAATCTCTGCGGCTGTCAGTATTGATATCAGAAATATGCCGGAAACGCCTGAAGTGCTGGAAGCGGCTCTCACCAGCCTGCCCTCTGGCTTTACGCCACAATTGCTGTTTCTGGAAGCCGATCGCAACACGCTGATCCGCCGTTACAGCGATACCCGCCGTCTCCATCCCCTTTCCAGCAAGAACCTCTCTCTGGAAAGCGCTATCGATGCGGAAGATTTACTGCTGGAGCCTCTGCGCTCCCATGCTGATCTGATCATCGATACCTCTGAGATGTCTGTCCATGAACTGGCAGAGATGCTACGCAGCCGTCTGCTGGGCAAGCGGGAGCGTGAACTGACCATGGTCTTTGAATCCTTTGGCTTCAAGCATGGTATCCCTATTGATGCCGACTATGTGTTTGATGTGCGTTTCTTGCCCAATCCTCACTGGGACCCTAAACTGCGGCCAATGACCGGGCTGGATAAACCGGTGGCCTCTTTTCTGGATCGCCATACTGAGGTACATAATTTTATCTACCAGACGCGCAGCTATCTGGAACAGTGGCTGCCGATGCTGGAAACCAATAACCGCAGTTATTTGACCGTCGCTATTGGCTGTACCGGCGGTAAGCATCGTTCCGTCTATGTGGCGGAGCAACTGGCTGACTATTTCCGCTCTCGCGGTAAAAATGTGCAGTCCCGCCATCGCACTTTGGAAAAGCGCAAAAATGACAGTCAGAGCAACAGTTAAGGTTAAGAATCGTCTGGGCATGCATGCGCGCCCGGCCATGAAGTTGTTTGAACTGGTGGAGCAGTATCAGGCAGAGGTGATGCTCTATAGCGATAACGGGATGCAGGCGGAAGCCAGCAGCGTGATCGCCATGCTGATGCTTAACTCCGCTCAGGGACGACAGATTGATATTGAAGCTTCGGGTCCGGATGAGCGGGAGGCGCTGCTGGCTGTGGTCTCCCTGTTTGAGTCCGGTTTTGACGAAAGCTAGCTAAAACGGTTGCCTGAACCCCGATTGCCCGCTACAGTGAGTCTGACCAGTATCGCTGGCACATAACAAGCCAGGTGTTATAATAGATTCATACCGTTTCTTTGCCCATTGAAATGCTTCTTAATTTATTCGAGAGCCTATCCCAATAGACTATTTACTGGGCATATTATCTATTGGGATGGGCTCTGAATCTAATGCTTGCAACACCCCCGTACCCGTTTACGGCGCGGGGGTGTTGTTTTGTGAATTTGGCAACCTATTGATGGAGAATAATATGTTGCGACCTGCTATTGTCATTAATGAGTTGGATGCAGAGCGTTTGGATGTACTACTCGAACAACCCGCTTTTGCTGAGAGTGAAATCGCTGACAAGCTCAAAGATGAGCTGGATCGTGCAGAAATACTTTCTCCACAGGAGATCCCGGCTGATATCGTCACGATGAACAGCCAGGTACGCTTTCGTGACCTGTTAAATGGTGAAGAGTATGTCCGTACCCTGGTCTATCCTGCATCACTGAAAGATAGTGCCGCCCAGATTTCTGTGATGGCGCCCATCGGTGCGGCCCTGCTGGGTTTGCGTGTTGGTAGCAATATCATCTGGCAATTACCCAATGGCGAGACTCAAATAGAAGTGCTGGAAATTCTCTATCAGCCTGAAGCGGCTGGTGAGTTTCATCGATGATCAGGTGTCAGGTTTCAGGGTACAGGAGTCAGTAAACACCCTGGCTCCTGAAACCTGTTTCCTGTACCTTGGATCATGCTCCCGCTATCTGCATTGAGGGCAGCAGGAGCGAGCCACACTGGATATTGCTGCGCATTTCGATATCATCGCCAATAGTGGCGATATCCAGTAGCATCTGCTGTAAGTTACCGGCAATGGTGATTTCACTGACCGGGTATTGAATCTCACCGTTTTCTACCCAAAAGCCCGCAGCCCCGCGTGAGTAGTCGCCAGTGACGATACTGACACCCTGGCCTAATAACTCTGTCACCAGCAACCCGTTACCCATTTCGCGCAGCAATGCGGCTAAATCTTTACCCTGCCCGGCGATACGCCAGTTATGAATACCACCGGCATGGCCCGTAGTGCGCATCCCC
>JBOFSC010000256.1:0-5108 GCA_051651345.1 Enterobacteriaceae bacterium | reverse complement strand
GGGGAACTGCGCCAGTTCTATCGCGATTACCTGTTGGCGGCGCAGCGAGGAGACAGAGAACAGGCGCAGCAGATGGCCGAACGTTTGATCATCTCCTGCGGCCATCAACCGGAGAGTGGTGAAAGCACGCTATCGGCTTTACAGAAAACCTTAATTTGGATTAACTACCGTTTCTATCTGGCACCGCTGTTCTGGCTGTTGCTGGGTATCTTACTGACTCCACTCTATGGGCCGCTATTTCTGGCCGGTTACGCTTTTTTACGCGCCTATCAGGCCTGGCTGATTCGTAACGGCACGGTATTGCAACGCACCCAATCCGGTATCGATATGCTGTTGCATCTGCTGGACTGGATACCTACGCGCTTGAGTGGCCTGGTCTACGGGCTGTTTGGCCGGGGAGAGCGGGCATTACCTGCCTGGTTTGCCTCACTGGGTGATCTACGCACCCCTGCCTGGCAGGTCCTTTCGCATCTGACACGTTTTTCTCTGGCTAAAGAGCCGGATGATAAATTGATCGATACCCCTGTGGCGGCAGTGGAACTGGCGCGCCGGGCTACCCTGCTGGTGGTGTTATTGGTGGCGATACTGACAATTGTGGGAATTATCTTCTAAGGACTGAGGACGGAAATATTCCGTCCTCATTGTGGCGAAACAGAGGCTTACCCCGCCTGTCTGCTCCGTCCTCCGTCCTCTGTCTTCTGTCCTCTGATCATCCAATAGCTGAGCGCCAGCACCGCTAACCAGCAGGGGATCAGGATCACCGAGATTTTAATCCCAGGCGTCATATACATAATCACCAGAATACCCGCCATAAACAGCAGACACAGATAATTGCCAAAGGGATACCAGAGGGCCTGGAATTTAGTCGTCACCCCTTCCCGCGCCTTGGCGGCACGGAAACGCAGGTGTGACAGACTGATCATCGCCCAGTTGATCACCAGACTGGACACCACCAGTGCCATCAACAGCTTAAAGGCTTCCCCAGGCATCACATAGTTGATCACGACGCACAACCCTGTGGCTAAGGCAGAGAAAGCAATAGTGACATAAGGCACACCACGACGATCCACTTTCAGCAGGATTTTGGGCGCATTGCCCTGTTTTGCCAGGCCAAACAGCATACGGCTGTTACAGTACACGCCGCTGTTATAGACGGACAGGGCGGCAGTCACCACCACCACATTGAGCGCATTGGCGACCAGGCCGCTGTTTAGCTCATGGAAAATCAGTACAAAGGGGCTGCCGCCATCGACCACTTTGATCCAGGGGTAGAGGGAGAGCAGTACAGCCAGTGAACCGATATAGAAAATCAGAATACGATAAATTACCTGGTTGGTGGCTCTGGGAATACTGCGCTGCGGATCTGCCGCTTCAGCAGCGGTAATGCCCACCAGTTCCAGGCCACCAAAAGAGAACATAATGATCGCCATGGCCATCACCAGTCCCTGCCAGCCATTGGGGAAAAAGCCACCGTAACGCCACAGATTATCGAACCCGGACTCCGGTCCTGCGCTGCCGGTGATCAGCAGGTAGCCTCCGAACAGGATCATGGCGATAATGGCGACGATCTTGACGATGGAAAACCAGAACTCCAGCTCACCATAGAGGCGCACATTGGAGAGGTTGATCAGATTGATGGCGACAAAGAAAATCGCGGCGGAGATCCAGGTGGGCACTTCCGGCCACCAGTACTGGATATAGATACCAACGGCGGTGAGCTCGGACATACTCACCAGCACGTAGAGCACCCAGTAGTTCCAGCCGGAGGCAAATCCGGCAAAGTCACCCCAGTATTTATAGGCAAAATGGCTGAATGAACCGGCTACCGGCTCTTCCACCACCATCTCACCCAGTTGACGCATGATCAGGAACGCGATAAATCCACCAATGGCATAGCCCAGCAGTACGGAGGGTCCTGCCATTTTAATGGTTTGTGCAATACCCAAAAACAGACCGGTTCCTACGGCTCCCCCGAGGGCGATCAATTGGATATGGCGGTTTTGCAACCCTCGCTTCAGGCTGCCGGATTGTTGATCCATCTGGTACTCCAAAGTAGTGACAAAAACAGCGTCGTGATAAAAAATATTTTCCCCAATTTTGACAAACCCGCTAGTGTAATCTTAATTGCGCTGATTAAACAATATTCTATTCCATGAAATAGCAAATAGAGGAGATCTCCTTGCTGTCATCCCTGTTCCGGCCTGAATTTATCCCCTGATGTAAAATGGTCAGACCATTATCTTGCTGGTATAATGTTAAACGACAGGTTTTATATGTTAAAAAATGCCGTTTTAATGACTTATATCAATAAATTTATGGACGCCAGACAACAGGTTTGCTAATTTAACGCCGTATTTCCGTAATTGGTAATACCAATTGATCTGCTACTGTCGGAATGTTGCATGACCTACAATAAGATTCGTCAGCCCAAGCTGTCAGATGTGATTGAACAGCGTCTGGAAGATCTGATCCTGGAAGGCAGTTTGCAGCCAGGGGCCAGATTGCCGCCGGAAAGAGAGCTGGCTAAACATTTTGATGTCTCCCGCCCTTCATTGCGTGAAGCGATTCAACGCCTGGAGGCTAAAGGGTTGCTGTCACGCCGTCAGGGGGGAGGGACTTTTGTCCAGACCAAATTATGGCAGAGTTTCAGTGATCCTCTGGCCGAGCTGTTAACGGATCATAGTGAAGCCCAGTTTGATCTGCTGGAAACGCGCCACGCCCTGGAAGGTATCACCGCATACTATGCTGCGTTGCGTGGCAGTGATCAGGATTTGCAGCGCATTGCTGACCACTATCAGGCCATCAGCGAGGCCGCGCAGCAGGATGTCGCGCTGCATAGCGAAGCGGTAATGCAGTATCATTTGGCAATTACCGAAGCGGCTCATAATGTGGTGCTGATGCATCTGTTACGCTGCATGGCACCTATGCTGCGCAGCAATATCCAGCAGAATCTGGAGCTTCTCTACCACAGACAAGAGCTGCTGGAGCAGGTCAATCAGCACAGAACCACCATCTTTACCGCCATTATGGCACGTGAGCCGGAAAAAGCATGGGAGGCATCTCATCGCCATTTGGCGTTTATTGAAGAGTTAATGCTGGCGTTGAGCCGTGAGCAGAGTCGCCGGGAGCGTTCTTTGCGCCGTCTACAATTAAACAATTAAATTAACCTATAGAGCAATATTATAAGGAAACCACCATGTCAGATATGTTGAACAATGACGTGGATCCGATCGAAACCCGCGATTGGTTGCAGGCAATCGAATCGGTTATCCGTGAAGAGGGTGTAGAACGAGCCCAGTACCTGATCGACCAGGTGATGCGCAGAGCTCGAGAGCAGGGGGCACATCTGGCCAACTGTTGTGGCAGCAACTATATCAACACGATTGGGGTTAGCGACGAGCCCATCTATCCCGGTAATTTTGATCTGGAGCGCCGAATCCGTTCCGCCATTCGCTGGAATGCCATCATGATGGTATTGCGCGCTTCGAAAAAAGATCTGGAGCTGGGCGGGCATATGTCCTCCTTCCAGTCTGCGGCCACCATCTACGAAGTCTGCTTTAATCACTTTTTCCGCGCCCACAGTGCGCAGGATGGCGGCGATCTGGTGTACTTCCAGGGTCACCTCTCCCCCGGCATTTATGCCCGAGCTTTCCTTGAAGGGCGTCTGACGGCAGAGCAACTGGATAACTTCCGCCAGGAGGTGCATGGTAAGGGGCTCTCTTCCTATCCGCACCCGAAACTGATGCCTGAGTTCTGGCAGTTCCCGACGGTTTCTATGGGTCTGGGCCCTATCAGCGCCATTTATCAGGCCCGTTTCCTTAAATATCTGCACCACAGAGGCTTAAAAGATACCAGTGCGCAGAAGGTCTATGCCTTCCTGGGCGATGGAGAGATGGATGAGCCGGAATCCAAAGGTGCTATTACCATTGCGGCGCGAGAGAAGCTGGATAACCTGATCTTCGTGATCAACTGTAACCTGCAGCGCCTGGATGGGCCTGTTGTGGGCAACGGCAAGATTATCAATGAGCTGGAAGGGATCTTCGCCGGCGCGGGCTGGGATGTAATCAAGGTGATCTGGGGCCGCCGCTGGGATAAGCTGCTGCGTAAAGATACCTCCGGGAAGTTAATCCAGTTAATGAACGAAACCCTGGATGGCGACTACCAAACTTATAAAGCCAAAGATGGCGCTTATGTGCGTAAACACTTCTTTGGTAAATATCCGGAAACCGCCGCCCTGGTGAAGGATATGAGCGATGAGGATATTTGGGCTCTGAATCGTGGCGGCCACGATGTGCGCAAAGTGTTTGCTGCTTTCCATCGTGCGCAAAGTGCTAATGAAAAGCCCACCGTTATCCTGACCAAAACCATCAAGGGTTATGGCATGGGTGATGTGGCTGAAGGGCGTAATATTGCTCACCAGGTGAAGAAGATGAATCTGGAAGGGGTACGTCATATTCGTGACCGCTTTAAGATTCCCGTCACTGACGAACAACTGGAGCAACTGCCTTATATCACGCTGGATCCAGAATCAGCGGAATATGCCTATTTACATGAGCGCCGCGAGGCTCTGGGTGGCTATTTGCCCCGTCGTCTACCTAAGTTTACCCAGCCGCTGCAAATGCCGGAGCTGAGTGAGTTCCAGCCCCTGCTGGAAGAGCAGGTGAAAGAGATCTCCACCACCATCGCCTTTGTGCGTGCCCTCAACGTGATGTTGAAGAATAAGTCCATCAGCCAGCGCATTGTGCCGATTATCGCCGATGAAGCGCGCACCTTTGGTATGGAAGGGCTGTTCCGCCAGATTGGGATCTACAACACCAAGGGCCAGCAGTATATGCCCCAGGATCGTGAGCAGGTCGCCTACTACAAAGAGGAAGAGAACGGCCAGATTCTGCAGGAAGGGATCAATGAAATGGGTGCAGGTGCCTCCTGGCTGGCGGCGGCAACCTCTTATAGCACCAACGATTTCCCGATGATTCCGTTTTATATCTACTACTCCATGTTTGGTTTCCAGCGGATCGGTGATTTGTGTTGGGCCGCCGGAGATCAGCAGGCGCGTGGCTTCCTGATCGGCGGGACTTCCGGACGTACCACCTTAAATGGGGAAGGCT
>JBOFSC010000255.1:0-11371 GCA_051651345.1 Enterobacteriaceae bacterium | reverse complement strand
ACTTATGACACGCTGGAGCAGAAACTGTCAGCGCTTGCGGATTTACGCCAGAAGGATGGCTATATGGCCGAATTGCTGACCACAGATGAGGGGCAATGGATGCTGGTGGAGAACCACTGCCCGATCAATGCGGCAGCGCACACCTGTAATACCTTGTGCCATTCTGAGTTAAAGCTCTTTTATCGTTTGTTCGGTTCACGGTATCATATTGAGCGCAGTGAGCATATTATTGCTGGTGCACGTCGTTGTGCTTATATTGTCACCCCCCTGGAGAGTTAGCGATGTCAGAATGGGTAACCGGTACCATTAAAGAGGTTAAACACTGGACAAGTACGTTGTTCAGCCTGCAGTTAACCGCCCCAGTTACCCCTTTTGTTGCTGGTCAGTTTGCCAAACTGGCGCTCACAATCGATGGTGAAAAAGTGCAGCGTGCATACTCCTATGTCAATGCACCCAGCCAGTCGCTGCTTGAGTTTTACCTGATCGCGATTCCTGAAGGAAAGCTGAGCCCGCAACTGGCGCAGTTACAACCCGGTGATAGCGTGCAGATCACGACAGCGGCTGCGGGCTTTTTTGTGCTGGATGAAGTGCCGGATTGTCAGACACTCTGGATGCTGGCAACGGGTACCGCGCTGGGGCCTTACCTCTCTATTTTGCAGGAAGGTGTTGGCCTGGAGCGTTTTCAACATATTGTCCTGGTACATGCCGCCCGTTATGCGCAAGATCTTAGCTATCTGCCCCTGATGGAGCAATTACAGCAGAAGTTGGGCGATAAGTTGCGTATTGTGACGGTGGTCAGTCGTGAACAGGCTGAAGGTTGCCTTCATGGTCGGATTCCTGGGTTGATTTCATCCGGAGCGCTGGAGCAGGCAGCGGGATTACCTCTTTCTGTGGAGTGCAGCCATGTTATGTTGTGTGGTAATCCAGAGATGGTGAAGGAGACCCAGTTGCTACTGACAGAGGAAAAGGCCATGCGCAAACATCTGCGGCGCAAACCTGGCCATATTACCAGCGAGCGTTATTGGTAATCGCCTTTGTGGCAAGTGAGTGAACAGATGATAAACAAAGGGTTAATAACTGCGCTGCTTGCCGGGCTGTTGCTACCTGCTGTCATCGGTACCGTTTTGATCAATGATGCCATGGCAAAAAATCAGCTGCCAGTCGCACACTATCTGCAAAGTGATGCTCCCGTATTTGATACGACATTGCAGCAGTTTCGCGATAACTACAATAAAGAGTACCCTCAACTGCCGATTCAGGATTACCATGTTATCGTGGTGCCCAATGACAGCGCCCTGATCAGTCGTGCCGTCAGTAAAATTACGCCACAGCTTTACTCATCCGTGGTTATCGATAAAAATAATAAAAAAATCAAAAGCTTTCAGTTAACTTATCTGCCAACCAAAGAGACTGAAAGTGAGAAAGCGGCTTATGCCACCGCAATAAACTATATGGGTGCGGTGATGTGCTGGTTTAACATGGCGTTGTCACTGGACCAGTGCAAGGTGAAAGTCACGCACCTGCTAAGCAAGGCGCGTGATACACAAGTTTACCAGCGTATGGATGGTGCGGTGCGCTATATTGTGGTTGAGCAGGTGGATCAGGGGATCACATTGGCCATTGAACCGGTCAAACTGGTACTGGCTGAGCCTAAATAGATTGTAAATGGCTTTTCATAATAGTGATCCACTTTAGGCTGGGTACCGCCTCCACCTGTAGCGCTATTATGAAAAACTATTTAACAGCTAACAGAGAGTGTGGAGGAAAAGATAATGCGACATCCATTCGTGATGGGAAACTGGAAATTGAATGGCAGTAAGAGCCAGGTCAATGAGCTGATTGCAGGGTTACGCCATGAGCTAAGTAGCGTGACGGGCTGTGATGTTGCCATCGCTCCTCCGGTGACTTATCTGGATCAGGCCCATCATCAAATTGCCGGCAGCAATATTGCCTTAGGCGCGCAAAATTGTGATACCACCCGCTCCGGCGCTTACACCGGAGATATTTCTGCCGATATGCTGAAAGATATTGGCGTGAAATATGTCATTATCGGCCACTCTGAAAGGCGCACGTATCATCATGAAAGTGATGAAGTGATCAGCAAAAAGTTTGCCCTGCTGAAAGAGATTGGCCTGATTCCGGTTCTCTGTATTGGTGAAACCGAGCAGGAAAATGAAGCCGGGCAGACAGAAGCCGTGTGTGGTCGTCAACTGGATGCGGTACTCAATAGCCTGGGAGCAGAAGCGTTTAATCAGGCTGTGATTGCCTATGAACCGGTATGGGCTATTGGTACAGGAAAATCCGCCACTCCAGCCCAGGCTCAGGCGGTACACCAGTTTATTCGTAACCATATTGCCAGGCTGAATCCGGCAGTGGCAGAGCAGGTCATCATTCAATACGGCGGTTCGGTGAATGCAGCCAACGCAGCGGAACTGTTTGCTCAGCCAGATATCGATGGTGCACTGGTAGGCGGTGCTTCTCTGAAAGCGGACTCTTTTGCAGTGATCGTTAAGGCCGCAGCAGAGCAAAGAGGTCATAAGTAATTTTCTCTGTCCTCTCCCACTGATGCTGGTGGGAGAGGGATATCACATCATTACTGCATACGCAGAATCGGTTTAACCACCTTGCCTGATAAAGAGTCATCCAAAGCCTGATTGATCTCCTCCAGCGGGTAAAACTCGATCAACTCCTGAATCGGAAACAGGCCTCGTTTATACAAAGAGACCAGGCGGGGAATAAACTGGTGTGGTACGGCATCGCCTTCGACGACACCGATAATGGATTTGCCTTCAATCAGAATATCGTTATGCACATCAAAAGTGACTTCGCCGGTAATGGCGACAATAGCGATAACCCCTAAGGGTTTGACGGCATGAACAGCCAGTTTAACAACGGGGGTAACACCGGTGGTTTCTACCGCATAGTGGGCTCCTTTTCCGGTGATTTTTTTCACCTCGGCAACCACATCCTGTTCCCGACTATTGATCACATGGGTTGCACCGACTTTCAGCGCCAGCTCAAGACGATGGGGATGAATATCTACAGCAATGATATTGAGACAACCCGCCAGTTTGGCGCCCATCACAGCCGTTAATCCCACCGCACCGGCCCCAAAAATAACGATGGATTCACCCGCTTTGGGGTTGAGATAATTCATCACAGTGCCTGCTCCGGTCTGGAAACCGCAGCCCAGCGGTCCTAACAGCGCCAGATCGTCATCACTGTCCACATCCACCACAATGACGTTAATCGCTTTGGTCACCACATACTGACTGAAAGAGGATTGACCAAAGAAAATGGAGAGGTCCTGACCGTTTAGCTGGTAGGGTGTTGTACCGTCAGCCATCCGACCAACAAAATTCAGATCATTGAAAGATTCACAAACGGCGGGATGGGCGGTCAGACAGTTTTCACAGTGCTGGCAGAAGGTATAACTGATAATTACCCGATCCCCGGCCTTAATCCCTGTGACCAGCTTACCCGCTTTTAAGACGATACCAGCTCCTTCATGGCCCAGTACGGCAGGCATCGTGACCAATCCAGCCATATCTCGTGCAGCAATATCGGTATGGCACATGCCTGTGGCGATAACTTTTATCAGAACTTCATCGTCACGGGGCTCTTTAACATCAATTTCTGTGATCTGAAAAGCTTGCTTATTGTCAGCCACAATGGCGGCTTTTGATTTCATGCTCCACTCCTTGTTATCACTCGGTGCCAGAACCCTTGCAGTCAGTTTCTGGCACCCGTGAGGCAGCTTGCGCTTGTTAGAACAATTTCTTGGCCGTTTCCAGCCAGTCACGCTTAAAGACCCGCTTCATATTTTCGATAGCGTCGATAATATCGTGGTGTACCAGCTTTTCGTTTTGAATACCCACGCAGCGACCACCATAGCCCTCCAGCAGCAGTTCGATGGCATAAGCTCCCATCCTGGATGCCAGAATACGATCATAAGCCACGGGAGAACCGCCACGCTGAATATGGCCTAACACTGTGGCTCTGGTTTCGCGTTCGGTCTCTTTTTCAATATATTTAGCCAGTTCATCCACATCGCAGACATGTTCGGTGATAGCGACAATGGCGTGTTTTTTACCCTTGCGAATACCGGCCTGGATCTCTTCCAGCAGATCTTCTTGTTTAAACTCCACTTCCGGAACGACGATAAATTCGCATCCCCCGGCAATGGCTGCCGCCAGCGTCAGGTCACCACAATAGCGCCCCATCACTTCAACAATAGAGATCCGCTGGTGTGAAGTAGAGGTGTCGCGCAGACGGTCTATGGCTTCGACGACCGTGTCCAGCGCTGTAAAATACCCAATGGTGTAGTCAGTCCCGGCCACATCATTATCAATAGTGCCAGGCAATCCAATACAGGGAAAACCCATCTCGGTAAGCCGCTTGGCACCGATATAGGAACCGTCACCGCCGATAACCACCAGCGCATCCAGGTTGTTCTTGCGCAGGTTTTCAATGGCGATATTACGCATCGCCTCATCGCGGAACTGTGGGAATCGGGCAGAGCCCAGAAAGGTACCACCGCGATTGATCATATCGGACACGCTGGCGCGGTCGAGTTTTTCCATACGGTTTTCGCATAATCCGAGATAGCCATCGTAGATACCATACACTTCCAGTCCTTCAGATAATGCTGCTCGTACAACGCCCCGAATAGCGGCATTCATACCTGGTGCATCACCACCACTTGTTAATACTCCGACTGTCTTAATCATGGACTACCTCTGAATCATACTGTTTTCGCATGGGCCTATTATGGCTGGAAAGTGGCTGACTGCCAAACAGCGAGTGCGATTGAATGTCTCTTTTTTTGTTCCAGCTTGTCACGATTCAGCTTTTAAGACAAAAAAAACCCCGCACGAGGCGGGGAAGACAGGGATAGTGTTTAAGATAAGGTATTAAACACAACTTGCTACTACTCAAAACTACTTCGAACTCTTTGTTGCCGCACCGGAACCAGGTTTGGTCTCCTCTGCATCCATTTTGACGTCTTCTTCAAACTGCTGCATACGGTACTGGTAATTCTTCTCCATCCGCGCTTTTTGTTCAGGTGTCAGTTGGTTATACATGTTGTTCTGCATGCGGGCTTTTTCCACACGCCACTCCATGTTTTGTTGCGACATCTTCTCCAGCAGCTTACGTACGGCGGCTTCATCAAACTTATCTGCGGTGACTAATTTGTGCATTTCACCCATACTCGCCATATTTCCCCGTGGGAAATCATGTCGATACTGGCGCATCATGTCGCGCATTCTTTGCCGCTGCTGATCGTTTAACTTCATACCGGCAAAATAATCATCCGGGTCACTATTATAATATCCTCCCATCATGCCGCAGCCAGGGCCTCCGCCACCATGGTGGTGTCCTCCCATGCCCCATCCTGGTTGAGCTACTGCAATAGTGGAGCTGAACATCAAGGTTGTGGCTATAATGGCGAGTGTGTTAAGACGCATGCCATTTCTCCTTTAGTCAGGGTATTAACAGTGTCGATGTTGGCTATTCTAGTCGATAGCGCGCAAACTAACGTCAGGTGATGTAAAACAATGTAAACTCATGGAATCATCCAGGCAGATAACGTATTTTGCAGTGAGGGGGGTGAATATGAATAAAATCTTAATCGTTGATGATGATCTGGAACTCACCGCGTTATTACGGGAACTCCTTGAACTGGAAGGTTTTGAAGTGGTTCTGGCTCACGATGGTGAACAGGCTTTGGCCGTGCTGGATGACAGTATTGATCTGTTGCTGTTGGATATTATGATGCCAAAGAAAAATGGTATCGATACGCTAAAAGAGTTGCGCCAGAACTATCAGACGCCGGTGATTATGTTAACTGCCCGGGGCAGTGAACTGGATCGGGTGCTGGGCCTGGAACTGGGCGCGGATGATTATCTGCCTAAGCCGTTTAATGACCGGGAGCTGCTGGCTCGTATTCGCGCCATGTTAAGACGCTCCAACTGGAGTGAACAGCAACAACAGAGTGTGGAGTCCGGCCTGCCGGTTCTGGGTATTGATGCTCTGCAGCTTAATCCCGGTCGTCAGGAGGCCAGTTTTGCCGGGACAGTGCTGGAGTTAACAGGCACCGAATTCACCCTTCTCTATCTGCTGGCGCAACACAGTGGTCAGGTTGTGTCACGGGAGCAGCTGAGCCAGGGTGTGCTGGGTAAGCGTTTAACGCCTTTTGATCGCGCGATTGATATGCATATTTCCAATTTGCGCCGTAAACTGCCGAAACGGAAAGATGGCCTGCCCTGGTTTAAGACGTTGCGTGGTCGCGGGTATCTGATGGTCACGGCAACATGATAAACAGCCTGACCGCCCGTATCTTTGCTATTTTCTGGCTGACTCTGGCCCTGGTTTTATTGGGCGTTTTGCAGGCGCCGAAGCTGGATGACCGACAGATAGCGGAATTAGCAGACAGTGATCGGCGTCAGGGGGTCGAGCTGGCAGAGCATATTCAAAAAGATCTGTTAGCGGCACCACTACAGGATTTTTTCTGGTGGCAGCGTCTTTTCCGTATTATTCGCAAGTGGGAGCCGCCAGAGCAGCGCTTATTGCTGGTCACCAGTGAAGGGCGAGTGATAGGGATCCAACATAATGAGTTACAGTTGATCCGTATTGCCCGTAATTTTATCGGCCAGTCTGATAACCCCGAATCCCCCAGAAAGAAAAAATATGGCCGACTGGAAGTCACCGGGCCATTTATCGTCAATGATAGCGATGAGAGCTATCTGCTCTATCAGATCCGCCAAGCCAGTAGCCCGCAATCTGACTTCTTTAATCTGTTGTTTGACCGGCCGCTGCTGCTGCTGCTGGTGACCATGATGATCAGCTCCCCCTTACTGCTATGGTTGTCGTGGAGTCTGGCAAAACCGGCGCGTAAACTGAAACGTGCCGCAGATAATGTTGCTGGTGGTCAGTTGCAGACGCATCCTGAGTTAGAGTCCGGGCCGCTGGAGTTCAGGGCGGCAGGTACCAGTTTTAACCAGATGGTCAGCACTCTGGCTCAGATGGTATCGGCCCAGAGAAGGCTGATATCAGATATTTCTCATGAGCTACGTACGCCCCTGACCCGCCTGCAACTGGCTGCTGCTCTGATGCGTCGCCGTTATGGGGAGGGCCACGAGCTGGAGCGGATAGAAACGGAAGCGCGGCGGCTGGATAATATGATCAACGAGTTGTTGACCCTCTCTTATAACCAGTATAAGCAGGTGACCAAGGAAACTCTGGACAGCGAAATACTCTGGCAGTCCGTATTGGACAATGCCCTCTTTGAAGCGGAGCAGGTTGGCAAGCAGCTGACGGTGACCGCTTTGCCTGGCAACTGGCCTCTGTACGGTAATGCCGCTTCTTTGGAAAGCGCGCTGGAAAATGTGATTCGCAATGCGTTACGCTATTCCACCGCCAGGATAGAGATTCTGTTTCGCAAAGAGAAAAAGGGTATCGCGATTTATGTGGATGATGATGGCCCGGGTGTGGCAGAAGAAGATCGCGAACAGATTTTTCATCCTTTTTTCCGTACCGATGAAGCGCGCGACAGGGCTTCCGGTGGCACCGGATTAGGTTTGGCGATAGTGAAAATGGTTGTTGATCAGCATCATGGCTATGTGAAAGCACAGGAAAGCCCTCTGGGAGGATTGCGGCTGTTGTTGTGGTTACCGTTGAAACCGGATTAGATGCATCATGTTTAATATTGTTCTTTTTGAACCGGAAATACCGCCGAATACCGGTAATATTATCCGATTATGCGCAAACAGTGGCTGTCAGCTACATCTGATCGAACCCCTCGGTTTTAGCTGGGATGATAAGCGCTTGCGTCGGGCCGGGTTGGATTACCATGAATTTGCTGCAGTGAAGCGGTACAGGGACTATTCAGCGTTTATGGCTACCTGTGAACCTGTTCGTCTGTTTGCATTAACGACCAAAGGGTCGATGGCACACAGCACAGTAGAGTATCAAAAGGGGGATTATCTGCTGTTCGGTCCGGAGACCCGGGGGCTACCGGCAGAGATATTACACACCGTGACGGCGCAGCAGCGGATCCGTATCCCCATGCTGAGTAACAGCCGCAGTATGAATCTGTCCAATGCGGTGTCCGTGGTGGTGTATGAGGCGTGGCGCCAGCTCGATTACTCTGGCGCTACCCTGTCAAATTCAAATGTTATATGAGTGATTGCCGTTAAAGTTTTGATCCATTTCCAGTGACGGTTTATCACTGCTCGGCTTGCCCACGACTTTGGCCGGTACACCGGCAACTGTCGTGTGCGGCGGCACAGCTTGCAGTACTACCGAACCCGCCCCAATTTTGGCTCCCTTGCCCACCTCGATATTGCCCAGAATAGTTGCGCAGGCCCCGATCATCACCCCTTCGCGAATTTTGGGATGGCGATCACCGCTCTCTTTACCTGTTCCCCCCAGGGTTACGGACTGCAGGATGGAAACATCATTTTCCACCACCGCGGTTTCACCAATAACGATACCGGTAGCGTGATCCAGCATGATGCCGCAGCCAATTCGTGCTGCAGGGTGAATATCGACACCAAAAACCACAGAACACTGGTTCTGCAGATAGATAGCCAGAGCCTTACGGTTCTGATGCCATAGCCAGTGAGCGATGCGGTGCGCTTGTAAGGCATGAAATCCTTTCAGGTACAGAAGGGGAGTGGAATATTTGTCGATGGCGGGGTCACGATGGCGAACGGCACGAATATCAGAAGCGGCCGCTTCGATCATGGCGGGTTGTGCCTGATACCCCTCCTCCAGTATCTCGCGAATGGCAACGGCGGGCATGACTTCGCTGGCTAATTTAACCGCAAGAATGTAACTCAGAGCACTCCCTAAATGATGGTGTTTTAGTAGTGTCGAGTGGAAAAAGCTGGCCAGAATGGGTTCACATTCGGCTAAGGTGCGTGCTTCATCTTTGATATGTTGCCAGACTTGTTGTAGTTCTACAGACATTTCCCTATCTCCTTTATATCGTTCAAAGGTTTTGCTCTTCTTTACTGGCGCGTCCCAGCAGTGATAAAGCCGCCTCTTTGACATCTTTGTCGCAGTAAAGCACCTGATAGATCTGTTCAGTGATCGGCATTTCTACCTGATGACGTCGGGCCAGGGTCCAAACCTCTTTGGTATTGCGATATCCTTCCACAACCTGACCAATCTCATCCTGAGCCTCCTGTACCCCTTTCCCCTGCCCCAGCATAATACCAAAGCGGCGGTTACGTGACTGATTATCGGTACAGGTCAACACCAAGTCCCCGAGGCCTGCCATGCCCATAAAAGTGGCGGGGTCGGCACCTAATGCGACCCCAAGGCGGCTCATTTCTGCCAGCCCCCGGGTGATCAGGGCGGTACGGGCGTTGGCACCAAACCCCATACCATCGGACATTCCCGCACCAATAGCAATGACATTTTTTACCGCGCCGCCCAGTTGCACCCCGATAAAATCGGCATTGGCATAAACACGAAAGCTTTTGCCACAGTGGAAGAGCTGCTGTAGATCCTGCATAAACTGTTTATCAGTGGCAGAAACAGCGATGGCGGTTGGCAGACCCGCAGCCAACTCTTTGGCAAATGTAGGACCGGACAGGACAGCGAGGGGTATGGTTTCCCCCAACACCTCTTTGGCAACCTCTTGCAACAGACGCCCGGTTTCTGCTTCCAACCCTTTGGTGGCCCAGACCAGCCGAGACTCGGGTGCTAAAAAAGGTTTGATCCGCTGCAGGACCTCGCGAAAAACATGGCTGGGCACCACCAGCAGAATATCCCGACTGGCTGCCAGCGCTTTGGCTAAATCACTCTCTATCCGCAGCGAATCCGGGAACGGCACCCCCGGCAGAAAAACTGTGTTACAGCGCTCTTTCTGCAGCATGCTTATCTGTGGTTCGTCATGCCCCCACAGTACAACATGATGTCCATTACGCGCCAGCGTAATGGCGAGGGCAGTGCCATAAGAGCCTGCGCCCAGAACCGTCATCACTGCAGATAAGTTAGCCATGACTCACCTAGTGTGTCTCTTGATTGTCTTCTGCTGCCGCTTCGCTGTTTTCGCCCTGCTGCTGTTGCAGGTAGTTCATAAATAGCGCATCAAAATTCACCGGAGCCAGATTCAGTTGCGGGAAAGTCCCACGGGTGACCAGGCTGGTGATGCATTCACGGGCATAGGGGAACAGGATATTGGGGCAGTATGCGCCCAGGCAGTGCGCCAGTTGATTACTCTCCATACCGCCGACAGTAAAGATGCCACTTTGCTGAACTTCGCACAGAAAAGCGGTCTCTTCCCCCAGGGAGGCGGTAACCGTCAAACGCAATACTACCTCGTAAACATCTTCCGCCAATGAGTTGGAAGAGGTATCCATATCCAGCTTAACTTCCGGCTGCCACTCCTGCTGAAAAATTTGCGGAGCTTTAGGCGCTTCAAAGGAGACATCTTTGGTGTAGATGCGCTGAATTTGAAATGAAACATCATGTGTACTTTGTTCTGACATGTCACTGTTACCTTCTGTTAAAATAACCTGTTATTTACCCTTCGTCTTTCGAGTTGCGGCGTTGTTGGCTACGCAAATTCAGTCGAGTCACATACTGATGTATGCTCATCGCCTGAATTTGCTTGCCGCCTAGCCGCAACTCGAAATACTTTGGGTATTGATCTGAATACTGGCGCAAGCTCAGGCGCTATTTCCCTTTGACCAGGGGCATGTTCTCACCCTGCCAGCCACTAATTCCGTCTTTTAAAGTATAAACACGGGTAAAACCGGCTTTGAACAGAATTTCAGCGGACTGGCGCGCAGTGGTGCCATTGGCGCAGGCCACGATCAGCGGATGAGATTTTTCTTTATTCAACTCCCCCAGATTGCCTGCCTTGATTTCGCTCGGGGTTAAATTGACAGCATTGATAATATGCCCCTTGCGAAACTCCTCCCGCGTACGGAGATCCACCACCACAGCCTCTTCTTTATTCATTAACTGAATAGCTGCTGCGCGATTGATCTCTTTAATTTTGCTGACCAGGCTTTTAAAGGTCATATAAACAACGGCCATTAACAAACCGATCCAGGCCAGGCTAAGTATGGTGTGCCGGCCAACAAATTGCATTATCTCTTGCATAGGATGTTACAACTCTCATTCACTCATCAGCTAAAGGCTAAAAGTATACCTGTGACTGAGGCCAAATACAGCACTAAGCGCAAGATCAATGACAGAATATGCGAACTGTCATCAGCAAGGGTGCGAAAAAATGACAGTTATTTGTCTGTTTTGCGACCATCATCGCAGGCTTTTTTGTAGTAAGATCCCAGGGAGTTTAAACAGGTTAAGAGGTTATGGAATGTCGAGTGCGAAAAAACCGATGGTTCTG
>JBOFSC010000254.1:0-2391 GCA_051651345.1 Enterobacteriaceae bacterium | reverse complement strand
CAGAGCTCTGGCGACGGATCCGCAAATCATTCTGATGGATGAACCCTTTTCAGCGCTGGACCCGATCACCCGCTCGGATTTACAGGATGGCCTGCTGACCTTGCAGGCGCAGGTAGGGAAGAGCATGGTCTTTGTGACGCACGATATCGGCGAGGCGATCAAACTGGCGGATCAAATCTGCATTATGGATCAGGGGCAGATTATTCAATACGACACCCCGGAAGCGATCCTCAAAAATCCCTGTAACGAATTTGTCGAGCAATTTATCGGCAAAAACCGTATCTGGGATTCCCCGGAACTGATTCGGGTCAAAGATATTATGATCGAGCATCCCGTCACCTGTTCCGCTAACTTTACCCTGTTCGAATGTATGGAGAGGATGCGCTCTCACGGTGTAGGCAGCCTGGTGGTGATTGAAGGTCGTTCCAGAAAATTACTTGGGATGCTCTCAGCCGGACAGATTCAGTCGCACAGTGACCGATACAAAAGAGCGGGCGCGATTATGCATACTGAACTGGTTACCGCCGATCCCGATGAGTCCATCGTGGATATGCTGAAAACCATCCAGGAGAAAGGGGTGTTTAATGTTCCGGTGGTGACCCAGGAAAACGATCTGGTGGGCATGTTGACCAAAAGTAGCCTGGTGTCTGCGTTGAGCCAGCAGTATGTGGAGGAGGAGAGCGCATGAGTTTTTTACACTACCTTTGGCAGGATAAAGAGCAGATTGCCACTCTGATGCTGCAACATATCGAACTGACCCTGATCGCTGTAGCCGGTGCTATTTTGCTTGGGGTTCCTTTGGGGATTCTGGTCAGCTATGTGCAAAGATTGCATAAACCGGTTATGGGCATGGTAAATCTGATTCAGGCAATCCCGAGCCTGGCTCTGTTGGGGGCGGCGATTCCTTTGCTGGGTATCGGTGCCGTACCTGCGGTGCTGGTGGTTTTACTCTACTCACTGTTACCGATTACCAAAAATACCTGGACGGGTATTAGCAATATCGACCGCAGCACTATAGAAGCTGCGCGGGGTATTGGCCTTACCGGTATGCAGGTATTGACCAAAGTTCAAATCCCGCTGGCATTGCCGATGATTATGGCCGGGGTACGTATCGCTGCCGTCACTGCGGTGGGGCTGATGACCATAGCCGCTTTTATCGGTGCGGGTGGTCTGGGATTTCTGGTGTTTTCCGGGATCAGTTCGGTCAACAACAATCTGATCCTGGCCGGGGCGATCCCCGCCTGTATTCTGGCTCTGTGCGTTGATTATGTGGCGGCGAGAGTGGAAAAAAGAGTCATGCCTGAAGCTATCCGTCCTGGCGGCAGAGCGGAAAAAAGAGCACCTCATCCACTGCGTAAGCGGGCTATGGTGATCGCCAGCGTTCTCCTTGTGGCGCTGTCAGGTTATTACGTGGTGACGACGCTGCTGGCCAGTCAAAAACCTAAAATTGTGGTGGCAGGCCGGAATTTTTCTGAACAGGCCATTATCACCCATCTGGTCTCAGAGCTGATTGAGCACAACACGAAGCTTCAGGTGGAGCGCAAGCTGAATATGAATGGTTCCCTGTTTGTCTTTTCTGCTTTGAAAAAAGGCGATATTGATATCAGTATCGACTATACGGGGGCGCTTTATGTTTCTCTTCTGGGATATCCCCCCAGCAGCGATGTTGACCAGGTTTACCAGACTGTCAAGGGGGAGTTTCAGGATAAATTCAATCTGACCGTGCTGCCGCAAATGGCATTTAACAACACCTATACCCTGTCCACCAGCAAACAGATCGCAGAGCAATACCATCTGCGCAAGATCAGCGATCTGTCCAGGGTGGCGGATCAACTTACCGGCGCGTTTACCATCGAGTTTTTTAACCGGAAAGATGGCTTGCCCGGAGTGTCAAAAGCCTATGGGTTTACCCTGGGTAACAATCAGGCGGTAGATGGGGCACAGCGCTATCTTGCGCTGGAGAATGGTAAAGCACAGGTTATCGATGCCTTTAGTACCGATGGCCTGATGAAAAAATTTGACCTGGTGCGTCTGGAAGATGACAAACATCTTTTTCCACCCTACTACGCGGTTCTGGTGATACGCAGCGCCATCGCTTCCCGTTATCCTGAGCTGGTGCCCTTGCTGGAAAAACTGGGTCCGCTTCTGACGGAAGAGACAATGACGGAACTCAATTATCAGGTGGATGTACTGCAAAAAGATCCGCAGCAGGTGGCCACAGACTTTCTGCAACAACAGCAGTTAATCTGATATTCGCCTGTGCCGCCAGTGTTGCCTGTGATGACAAAGGCAGCACGGCGGTATATCTCTTTTGCCAAACGAGACTCTGTCAGCAGCAGAGTCAGAATTGATATACAATCCCCAGCGCCACGACATTATCGGTATTGATGC
>JBOFSC010000253.1:0-6666 GCA_051651345.1 Enterobacteriaceae bacterium | reverse complement strand
TGATCAACCGCGACGGTAAAGAGGAGCAGCAGGCTTCGTTCAACAGCATCTTTATGATGGCGGATTCCGGTGCGCGGGGTTCTGCGGCGCAGATTCGTCAGTTGGCCGGTATGCGTGGTCTGATGGCGAAGCCGGATGGCTCCATTATCGAGACCCCTATCACCGCTAACTTCCGTGAAGGGCTGAACGTTCTGCAGTACTTTATCTCCACCCACGGTGCCCGTAAGGGTCTGGCGGATACGGCACTGAAGACAGCGAACTCCGGTTATCTGACCCGTCGTCTGGTGGACGTGGCTCAGGATCTGGTGGTGACCGAAGATGACTGCGGAACCTATAGCGGTCTGTTGATGTCTCCGGTCATTGAAGGGGGCGATGTTAAAGAGCCTCTGCGTGAGCGGGTTCTGGGTCGGGTCACGGCTGAGGATGTATTAAAGCCGGGTACCGCCGATATTCTGGTTCCCCGTAACACCCTGCTCAGCGAAGGCTGGTGTGACCTGCTGGAAACCCACTCAGTGGACAGCGTTAAGGTACGTTCCGTGGTTAGTTGTGAAACTGACTTCGGTGTCTGTGCCAACTGCTATGGTCGCGATTTGGCGCGTGGTCACCTGATCAACAAAGGTGAAGCTATTGGGGTTATCGCTGCGCAATCCATCGGTGAGCCGGGTACTCAGCTTACCATGCGGACCTTCCACATCGGGGGTGCGGCATCGCGTGCGGCAGCAGAATCCAGCGTACAGGTGAAAAACAGCGGTAATATCAAACTGCATAATGCCAAGTTTGTCCACAATGCCAGTGGCAAGCTGGTGATCACCTCGCGTAACACGGAATTACGTCTGATCGACGAGTTTGGCCGTACCAAAGAGAGCTATAAAGTGCCTTACGGTGCGCTGCTCAGTAAAGGGGATAGTGCGGAAGTTCAGGGCGGTGAAACGGTCGCCAACTGGGATCCGCATACCATGCCGATCATCACTGAGGTTGGCGGCTTTATCCGCTTTGTGGATATGGTGGATGGTCAAACCATCACCCGCCAGACCGATGAGCTGACAGGTCTCTCCTCTATCGTGGTACTGGAAGGTGCTGAGCGGACAGGGGGTACTCGTGACCTGCGTCCGGCACTGAAGATCGTTGATGCCAGCGGTAATGATGTCCAGATCGCGGGTACCGATATGCCTGCGCAATACTTCCTGCCGGGCCGGGCCATTATCCAACTGGAAGATGGTGTGGAAATCGGTGCCGGGGATACGCTGGCGCGTATTCCGCAAGAGTCGGGTGGTACCAAGGATATTACCGGTGGTCTGCCACGGGTTGCGGATCTGTTCGAAGCGCGTCGTCCGAAAGAGTCGGCAATTCTGGCGGAGATCAGTGGTATCGTCTCCTTTGGTAAAGAGACTAAAGGCAAGCGCCGTCTGGTGATTTCGCCGATGGATGGCAGTGACCCTTACGAGGAGATGATTCATAAGTGGCGTCAGCTCAACGTGTTTGAAGGTGAAATCGTTGACCGTGGGGACGTGATCTCTGACGGTCCGGAATCACCGCACGATATCCTGCGCCTGCGTGGAGTCAACGAAGTCACCCGCTATATCGTTAATGAAGTACAGGAAGTTTACCGCCTGCAAGGGGTAAAAATTAACGATAAACACATCGAGGTTATCGTACGTCAGATGTTGCGTAAGTGTACTATCGCGGATGCCGGCAGCTCTGACTTCCTGGAAGGGGAGCAGGTTGAGTACTCTCGTGTGAAGATAGCTAACCGCCATCTGGAAGCTGAAGGCAAAAATGCGGCGACTTTTATGCGTGATCTGCTCGGTATTACCAAGGCATCTCTGGCGACAGAGTCCTTTATCTCGGCAGCATCGTTCCAGGAGACAACCCGTGTCCTGACTGAAGCAGCCGTGGCAGGTAAGCGTGATGAACTTCGCGGTCTGAAAGAGAACGTGATCGTGGGTCGTCTGATACCGGCAGGTACGGGCTATGCCTACCATCAGGATCGCATGCGTCGCCGTCATATCGCGGATGAACCAGCCACATCACAGATCAGTGCAGAAGAGGCTTCCGCCAACCTTGCTGAACTGCTGAATGTCGGTTTAGGTGGTAGTGACGAGTAATCGCGCCATCATCTGTTGATAGCCCGACACTCTTGTCGGGCTACAGCAAAAAACGATAAACCCCGTTTGCCTTGTGCGATGGGGTTTATTTTTTTATAGGGTAAAAAACCGACAGAGTCCGGGTGACATCAGGGACGAGGCGTAAGAGGCATAACGACCGGAGCTGTTTTTTGCTCAGCCTGCCACAGGTCATACTGTGCCTGCATGATGAGCCACATTTCCGCACTGGTATTGAGTGCCGCCGCTAACCGCAGGGCCATTTCAGCCGAGATACCCGCCTTGCCATTGAGTACCCGCGATAGTGTGGTACGGGTCACCCCCAGTGCTGTCGCAGCTTCGGTAACCGAAATATTACTCAGATACTCCTTTAGAACCAGCCCCGGATGGGCTGGATTATGCATTTGCTTCATGTCTGGTTACCTCAGTGATAGTTTTGATAATCGACTAACTCGGCATCCTCCCCCTGGAAACTGAACGTTAATCGCCACTGGCCACTGACTGAAATAGCCCAATGCTGATGCAATGCACCTCCTTTAAGTTGATGCAAGTCCCAGCCGGGAGCGTTTAAATCTTGTGGCCGGATAGCGGCATTCAGGGCTGTTAACTGTAGATTCAGCTTAGCAGCATGTTTTGCCTGGATACCTGCTGTTGATCCTGTTGTAAAAAAGAGTTCCACACCCTTATGACGAAAGCTCTTTATCATATCATGTGTCCTGTATTGTTACGCTACACGAATTATTTTATTTGTCAATCGACAGACTCAGGGTTATAGCAGGGTTTTGGACATGATTTAGGAGGTTTAACTATAATCTCGAGCAGGTTTGCACTGTTTTTATTGCAAAATATCTTTAACTCAATAGGGTTGTGACAGGTGTCACAAATAGCGATCATAAAGATACTTATATAGTACGTCAACGTACTATACTGTGGCGTATGAAAATACTGGAACAGAAACATATCGCGTTACTTAAAGAAGCTCAGCGGCATAATCTGCCGCACACGGATAACATGCTGCGTTGTTTTGAGGTGTTAGCTTTAGCATCGGCAATAGATAAGGATTGTCAGACCCGTCTGGGTGAGCATGGATTATCAGAGGGGCGTTTTGTCCTTCTGTTTCTGTTACATGCTGAGGCTGAAGGTTTAACACCGGCAGAGCTATCAGAGCGAGCTGGAGTGACGCGTTCAACAATTACCGGTTTATTGGATGGTCTGGCTAAAGAGGGATTTCTGGAGCGAAAGGCAGATCCACAGGACCGGCGTAAAATCATGGTCAGGTTGACAGCACAGGGTCGTATCCTGACAGAACAGCTATTTGAGCAACACAGTCGATGGATTGCCAGTCTGTTTGCTGATTTCTCACCTCAGGATAAAGCGTTACTCAGTGCGTTGCTGTTACGAGTCTGGCGTAAAACAGAGCTGGGGGAGAGGTATAACAACCCACTTTTCTTCAAGAAATCATAAGGGAGTATACTGATGGCATATTATTTAACCGAGCTTTATACGGTCAAACCTGCCTGGGAATCGTTACCTTCAGAGCAACGACAAGAGTATTTGCAACAGATAGGTGCCGGTCTGACGCAATTGTTGGCCACAGGTATTGAGGTTCTGTCCATGGGTGAGGTGGAACGAGATCATATTTACTCTGCCTCACAGCAATTTTATGCCATCTGGCGTTTACCGGATAAGGCGTCGATTGATACGCTACTGGCCGCGATCGACGCCAGTGGTTGGCATCGCTATTTCACCACTATTAATGCGGCAGGAAGCCAACAGAGTATTGAAGGGCATCTGCAGCAACTGGTCGCAATATAGAACAACCTTTTCTGTCCTTGAAACCTGCCCCACCAATGAGGGCAGGTAATTATTTGTATTTATTAAAAACTACTCTGCAAGCTCTTCGTTTTCTTCGTAGCGATATTCCAGAATATCTCCGGGCTGGCACTCAAGGTAGTGGCAGATTCCCTGTAGTGTGGAAAAGCGGATGGCTTTTGCCTTACCGGTTTTCAATATCGAGAGATTTTGCGGAGTGATGCCAATCGCATCAGCCAGATCCTGTAATTTTATTTTCCTTTTTGCCAACATGACATCCAGGTTAACAATAATAGCCACAGATGCCCCCTATATGGTCAATTCTTGTTCGTTTTGTAAGGTGTGTCCCTCTATCATAATCCAGGAGATCATAATCAGCAGCACACCACAGATCAGTTCCATAATATTGAAAGAGGAGAATGAAACACCGAAGTAACGCTCTCCCACCGGATTAGACATACTGGAGGCGATGCTCAACAAGATTTCATTTAAGGGGGTGGCGATCAGGGCATCAATAAAGAAACACCACCCCAGGTATTTATAACGTAATGTATTGGACAGACTAAAAATAACCCCCTAATAGTAGTTTCTAAAAAGGGAGTGAAGCAGCAGTAAACCGATGATCAGTGGGATTGTACCTGCCAAATCAGAACTAAATCCCAGCAGTTTCTGCAACGGGCTCCAATGGCTGATATCGCTTCTGGTGACAACATCAACAGGTGTATGAGACAAAGAGAGAGACCATATGGTTAACGAGTTTGTATCGCCGGAGGATACCTGGGAACTATGGGGAAAAAACCAGAGAAAAACAGTAAATAAAGGAATAACAATGATCAGTAGTTTCAATAAAATCAACATATAACGACTAACTTGCTGGATACGCTTCATAGTAATCATTCCCTGTTAGGTGGTAGTCCAGGTCAGTATAACGTTATTCTTATCTTTTGCATTAAAAAAACATCGATAAACGATAATTTTTTATTGTTATATGATTTTATGTGTTAAAAAAATCGGTAACAGCCAGGAAATACTGTTACCGAATCAGTGGAAGCAGAACAGGTCGCGGTCCGTTCTGACAACACCAGAACTGGCGTTGCCTGACTACATTATCTGCTCTGTATTTGCTGATAAACGGCTGTGTGTCTGATATGCATACTCCTTCGCATACATCCCATCGTGGTAAGTTTCATTGCGCCAGAAATGCGAACCCGTTGGCATCTCTATTCTATTTGTGATCCGGACACTGATCCTGTAACGTGCTACAACAGCGGTTAACATTGATTTATCATGACGGAAGCATGGCTAATCTGTGACGTAACAGGATATGCCACCGACTGTTATGGAAATCTACGGATGTTATGATGACAATATTGAATATTTCTGATTACTTACAGCGCATCGGCTGCCCAGGGGATCTCTCCCTGTCCCCGACCCTGGAAACCCTGAGCCATCTGAATCTGCAGCATATCTGTCATATTCCTTTCGAAAATATTGATGTTTTTAGGCCACAGAGTGTGCTACTGGAATCTGCATACACGGTTGAAAAACTGATCAACAGCAAACGTGGAGGATATTGCTTTGAACTTAATCAGTTACTTAGCGAGTTGTTAGAGAGGCTGGGATATCATGTGACTCGTCATCTGGGGCGGGTTTGGCGAAATGTCACCTTTCCGGTAGATATAATCAGCCAGACACATCAGGTTTCTGTTGTCACTTTGCAGGGAGTACGTTATCTGGTCGACGTGGGGTTTGGGCCATCGGGCCTGTTTTACCCTCTGGCGATGCAGGAGGGAGCGGAGCAGCAAAGGGGCAACTTTCGCTTCCGGTATCGTTTCCATGATGAGTTTGGTCATTTACTTGAGGGATGGATAGAGAAGGCGTGGAGGGTGTTGTACAGCTTTACTGATGCACCAGCCTATCCTGCCGACTACCAGATGGCTAATTTTTATGTTAGCCGTAGTCCGGATCAGTTTCTACATAACAACATGGTTTGCTCGTTATTGACATCGACGGATCGTAAGATTATTTTCGCTAAAGAGTTGAGGTTGAGTGAAGGCGGTGAAAAACGCATCAGTCAGATCGATAGCCGTGAACATTTGCAGGCAGTACTATATGAGCACTTTATGATTGAACTGCCGGAAGATGCCAGAATACCCGGATATGATTTTGACTGATGAGGTAACGTTAAGATGAAGCCGCTTAAAAATGATCGCTATCTGCGTGCATTACTGCGCCAGCCCGTTGATATCACACCAGTATGGATGATGCGCCAGGCGGGGCGTTATTTGCCGGAGTATCGGGCAACACGGGCGCAGGCAGGCGACTTCCTTTCCCTGTGCAAAAATGCTGAGCTGGCCTGTGAAGTAACTTTACAGCCTCTGCGCCGTTTTCCTCTGGATGCGGCGATTTTGTTTTCCGATATTCTGACCATTCCTGATGCCATGGGGCTGGGGCTCTATTTTTCTGCCGGAGAAGGCCCGCAGTTTTCCCATCCGGTCACCTCTTTTGAGGCGATTAAGCAACTACCGGTTCCTGACCCGGAACAGGAGCTAGCCTATGTGATGAATGCCGTGCGTACCATTCGTCAGGCGCTGGCGGGAGAGGTGCCCCTGATAGGTTTTGCCGGCAGCCCATGGACCCTGGCAACCTATATGGTGGAAGGGGGGAGCAGTAAGGTTTTTGGTCGCATCAAAAAGATGATGTACAGCGACCCCGCAGCGCTGCACCTGTTGCTGGATAAGCTGGCGCAATC
>JBOFSC010000252.1:0-1368 GCA_051651345.1 Enterobacteriaceae bacterium | reverse complement strand
TAGGTGCTGTGGTTGTGTTGGTTGTTTTGGCGAATGATCATTTGATCATGATCACAGCACACTTTCCACTCTTTTTTCTAAAAATACGTCATTTTTTCTATCGTTATCAGTTGGTTGATCCTAAAGATCCTACGTATATCCCTGTGTTAATAGAGAAGCGTGTGAAAGAAAAGGGGATGGATAAAAAGAAGATGGTGGCGTTATCAAATTACTTTTTTGATACGACGCAAGGCCATACCCAAATTAATGGCTGTGTGGTGAAAAATATTTATACTGAGCAGGCATTTGATACTACCGTCAATGCGGATTTTAAAGGTAATTTCGATCTGCAAAAACTGGAGGCCGCCATTGAGGAGATCGGCCCGAATAATGTACCCTATATTGTCAGCACCATCACCTGTAACTCCTCAGGTGGTCAGCCTGTCTCTATCGCTAATCTGAAAGCGGTGTATGCCATTGCGCAACGTTATGCGATTCCGGTGGTGATGGATTCGGCCCGTTTTGCGGAAAATGCTTACTTTATTCAGCAGCGTGAAGCCGGCTATCAGGACTGGACGATTGAAGAGATTACCCGTGAAGCTTACCGCTATGCAGACCTGTTGGCCATGTCCGCCAAGAAAGATGCCATGGTGCAGATGGGGGGACTGCTGTGCTTTAAGGATGACACTCTGTTGGATGCCTATAACGCCTGCCGCACTTTGTGTGTAGCACAGGAGGGTTTTCCGACCTATGGGGGATTGGAAGGGGGCGCGATGGAGCGTCTTGCTGTGGGCCTGCACGAAGGTATGCGTCAGGAGTGGCTGGCTTACCGTATCGCTCAGGTGCAATACCTGGTGGATGGTCTGGAAGCCATAGGTGTCGTGTGTCAGCAGGCAGGTGGTCACGCCGCTTTTGTGGATGCAGGCAAGCTGTTACCGCATATTCCCGCCGGGCAGTTTCCTGCACAGGCGCTGGCTTGTGAGCTCTATCGGGTAGCGGGTATCCGTGCGGTGGAAATTGGCTCGTTATTGCTGGGCCGCGATCCGGCCACAGGTCAGCAACTTGACTCACCCGCAGAACTGTTGCGGCTCACTATTCCGCGCGCCACTTACACACAAACCCATATGGATTACATTATCGAGGCATTTAAGGAGGTAAAACAGAATGCTGGCAGCCTTAAGGGTCTGGAGTTTACTTATGAACCACCGGTATTGCGCCATTTTACCGCATTACTAAAAGAAGTGGAGAGATAGCCTGGCAGCCTGCCCGTGACAGGGCGGGCTGCTATAACGAAAACTATGACACGAAATAATAAAATATCTGGGGCCCTAATATTAAGGAAGGCGACATTATGAAACAACAACCGTCAATTCTGGGGGGAGCTTGTAT
>JBOFSC010000251.1:0-3065 GCA_051651345.1 Enterobacteriaceae bacterium | reverse complement strand
TAAAAACAGCGGAGCCCCCTTGTATGCCCTGCTACTGGCAGCGGGTATCAATCTGTTACTGGCCGTAGCCGCCGCCAATCACAGTCAGGGATTGAAACACTTAGTCTCGTTTGTCGATGTTGGGGCACTGAGTGCCTTTATCATGCTGCATTTCTCGGTAATAGGGTACTTCTGGGTCAAGCAGAAGCGGCGTGGCGTGTTCAATAGCATCAAATACCTGTGCTTGCCGCTCGTGGGCGTTATCGTGTTATTACCCGTCTTGCTGCATATGCAAACATCTGCGCAGATTGTCGGCCTGCTCTGGCTGGCGTTGGGAGTGATTCTGCTGTGGCTGAACAGAGGCAAAGTGGCTCTCCCATGAGGGCCATCTTTTGTACAACTCCCTACAGGGAAGGCATCTTCTGTCGCACCATCTGCCCCGCCAAACTGCCCCATGAAAAGAGCGTCAGCTACTATTTCTCCGCAACCGCCGCGATGGCGGATGGCTATCGACCCTGTCTGCGCTGCCGCCCGGATAGTGCGCCCCACTCTTATTTCTGGAATGAAGGAGGCTCACTGGCGGTCATCGCCGCCAGAATGATAGAACAAGGGGCACTGCAACAGGGGGATCTGCAACAACTGGCCTCTAAACTCGGTATCAGCAACCGCTATTTGCATAAATTGTTTGTGCGTGAATATGGCGTCGGTCCCAAAAGATATGATTTGCTGCAACGCTGCCTGTTCGCCAAAAACCTGTTACAGGAGAGCGCGCTCTCCATTACCCAGGTGGCGCACGCCAGCGGATTTAACTCCATCAGCCTGTTTAATCATCATATCAGGCAGTTTCTCGGTTTTTCACCCTCGCAGCTCCGCAAGCAGAACAGCAGGAGCAAACCGCAAGATCTCACGCTATTTCTGGACTATCGTCCTCCCTTTAACTGGACATTTTTATTACGTTTTCTGTCACAGCGCCTGATCCCCGGTCTGGAGTGGATCGACAATGAGCGCTATGGCAGAACATTTCGTTATCTCAACACCCGAGGTTGTTTTTCCGTACATAATGAGGAGACGCGCTCACGGCTGGTGCTCTCCCTGCAGTTGGATAATCTCAGACATTTACAACCGATCATCGCCAATATCCGGCGGATCTTCGATGTGGACGCTCATATCCTGGCAATAGAAACGCTGCTGCAAAAACAGGCACCCAATCTGTTACTCCACTCGGGAATCCGGATGCCCGGAACCTGGAATCTGTTTGAAGCCGGGATCAGGGCTATCTGTGGACAACAGGTCTCAATCAAAGCGGCCCATGACCTGGTGAATCAGATTGTCCGGCTGGCGGGACAGAAACTGGATCAGCAGCACTATCTGTTTCCCGAAGCCGGGGATATGTTGACCCTGGATCTCTCCTTACTGCGTACCACGCAGCGCAGAAAAGAGACTCTGCTGGCTTTCGCCAAGTGGTATCTCAATGCGGATGAACCGGATGCGGTTGAACAGTGGCAATCCATTAAAGGGATCGGCCCATGGACCGTCAATTATGTTAAATTGCGCGGCTTAAGTGATCCTGATATCTGGTTGAGTGGGGATCTCGGTATCCAGAAAGCCCTGGCTGTCACCGGTGAGATTGATGCCAGCCAGTTTCGCCCCTGGCGCAGCTATCTGACCTATCATCTATGGAGCCATCTCTATGTATAGTCACTATTTTACTGCCCCTGACAGCATGCCAGCCCGCTTTATCCTGATTCGCTCTAATGGCGCAGCCATTACCGATGTGGTGCTCACCGATCAGCCTTCTGCGGCTCAGCCTGATCCTTTGGCTCTGGCCTGTGCCGACGAATTGCAGCAGTACTTTCACGGTCAACGCCAGCAGTTCACCGTTCCTCTCGCCCCTGCAGGCACCCCTTTTCAGCAGCAGGTATGGCAGCAACTCCGGCAGATCCCCTGTGGGGTCACCTGGAGCTACCGACAACTGGCTGAAAGGATAGGCTCCCCTCGCTACAGCCGGGCAGTAGGCGCTGCCAATGGCAGAAACCCCATTGCCATTATTATCCCTTGCCATCGGGTCATTGGCAGCAGTGGCAAACTGGTGGGATATGCCGGTGGAGTGGACAATAAGCAGTGGTTGCTGGAGCTTGAAAAACATTTTATGCGAGACATATAAGGACGGCTAAGCTGATTGTGTGTATTTTAACCTGTATATGATTGAAGCGCCGTCTGCAGGATGCCCGCTTCAGTATTCTCCGCAATTACCGCATATGGATTCTGGCAAAATTGATGTGGCGGGGATGGAGGAGGATGTATTACAAGGCGCTCACAACAGTATCGACAAATATAAACCGATATGACAAGTTAAGAATATCAAATCAGATAATAACAAGCGGGATGTCTTTCTTGCCCGACAGGGTTATCAGTTATTCCATGTCGGTATCAATACATAAGCTCCCCTCGCTAACAGGAAAAAATACACTATTCATCCCTTATTCACTCAATTGATTCCATTCCTGTCACCTTAAAATGTGACCGTGTTTTCATTGCGCAAAAAACACAGATTCCTTTAGATACTTACACAGATGGTGTGGGTAGGGCGGTAGCTTTGGAGCAAACTACACCTTCTGTATGCCCCCCGGCCAGCCAGATTGTTCCGTTTAATCAAGAGTTGTAACTGAAATGGCGAGAAGTGGATTGACCGTAATGCGCACAGTGGTTCAGGCGCTTTTTTTACGTGAATTAAAGACCCGCTTTGGCAAATACCGTTTAGGGTATCTCTGGGCGCTACTGGAGCCAGGAGCACATCTGCTGGTATTGATGTTGATTTTTGCTTTTGTCATCAAGAAAACCATGCCAGGTGTCTCTTTTATGATTTTTTTACTCAATGGCATCATTCTTTTCCTGCTATTTAATAATATCGCCAGCCGGGCCATGAGTGCCATAGAAGCTAATCAAGGATTATACGTAGGATCTTTAGGATCAACCAACTGATAACGATAGAAAAAAATGACGTATTTTTAGAAAAAAGAGTGGAAAGTGTGCTGTGATCATGATCAAATGATCATTCGCCAAAACAACCAACACAACCAACACAA
>JBOFSC010000250.1:0-2596 GCA_051651345.1 Enterobacteriaceae bacterium | reverse complement strand
CCCGGATCACCGCCTGGTCTGGGATCACGTTGTAGGCGTCACCGGCATGAATTTGGGTTACCGACAATATCGCGGTCTCCAGGGGATCTTTGCTGCGGGAGATCACCTTTTGCAAAGCGCTGATAATATCAGCGGCTATGGGGATCGGATCCACCGCCAGATGGGGTTTAGCGGCATGACCGCCCACTCCCTGCACGGTAATATCAAACTCGTTGCTGGAGGCCATCATCCGGCCTGCACGAAAACCAAAGTGGCCCACAGTAAGATCAGGAGCATTGTGCAGACCATAGATCTCATCGCAGGGAAAACGGTGAAACAGGCCATCCTTTATCATGGCTTGCGCGCCACCGAGGCCCACCTCTTCAGCGGGTTGAAAGATAAAGTTTAATGTGCCGGTAAAGTCATTATGTTCGGCCAGATATTGCGCTGCACCTAAAAGAATCGTGGTGTGTCCATCATGGCCACAAGCGTGCATCCGCCCCGGAATAGTAGAGGCATGCGGGAAAATATTCAGCTCTGTCATGGGCAGTGCGTCCATATCCGCGCGCAACCCCAGGCGACGTCCGCCAGCACCGCCCTTGCCACGGAGTACTCCCACCACTCCGGTGCCGCCGATGCCTTCATGCACTTCCAGGCCCCAGTCACGCAGTAAACCCGCTACCAGAGCCGCCGTGCGTGTCTCCTGGAAAGCCAGTTCAGGGTGAGCATGGATATCACGCCGAATCGCGGTTAAAAACGCCTGTTGAGCTTCAATTTCTGCAATGGTATTGCCCATAACGAATCCATTTATCCTTATCACCGTGGATGATTAAAATGCATTGTATCTTGTAGTAAGCGTAATGTGGCAAGCATTATATATAGAAAGAGGGCTCTCCTGCCGGACGCGTTTTAAATCGGCGGTGCATCCATAGGTACTGTTCTGGTGCCCGGCGGATTTCCTGTTCAATAATTTTATTGATGTAACTCGCTGCCATAAGCTCATCTTCTCTGGGGTAGCCTGACAGAGGCGGGCTGATATAAAGGTGATACCCTTTTTTATCTGCACGTCTGATCATGCAAAGGGTGAGGAGGTCCGCATCGGCCAGTTTTGACAGGATAAAAGTGCCGTTCGTCGTTGCCGCATTTTTTACTGAGAAAAAAGGCGCGAAAATGCTACCTTTGGCCCCATAATCCTGATCAGGTGCAAACCAAACTGCTTCACCGACCTTAAGTGCATGGACAAAACCACGCAAATTTCTTCTGTTAATTAATGCTTTATTTGAGCGTATTCGCCCTTTTGTTTGGACCCACTCCATCAGAGGACTATTGTGTGGGCGGTAAGTCGCCATCATAGGGTAACAGAGCCCCGTTGCTCTTCCGCAGAGTTCAAGGGACATGAAATGCACCCCAACAACCATCACACCTTTGGTTGCATTTGTCAGGTTCTCTAACCCTTCGACATGAAACCACTTCTTTACCCGGGCATCACTCCAGAACCAGGCCATACCCGTTTCCATCAACCCCAGTCCAAGAGAAACAAAGTTGTCACTGACCATTTGACTTCGCGCCTGCGCTGTCATTTCGGGGAAGCAGAGCTCGATATTTTTGGTTGCGATATGCTCACGCCTTTTCAGAAAAGGTCTGGATAATTTTCCCAGCACAGAGCCTAACCAGTGCAATATCGGATAGGGGAGTTGAACGATAAGCCAGAGCAGGCCTAATCCAAACCAGGTGAACCAGTAGCGAGGATGAAGTAAAACTTTAGTAAAGTGTGGCGGCATAATTTTTCCTTAATGCAATTGAAGTGGTAGCGCAGAAGGAAAAATCAGAAGAGCTAGTCTTTAGCGGTACGTAGAAGGTTAGACAACATCATTATGTTTAAATTCAAAAGAAAAAATGGAATAACTCACCGATACACTGTCTCAGAAAGTTGTTAACAGGTGTTGTAAAAAATTCCTTTTTAACCATTAAGTTAGCTGTAACCAGCACCAAAAGGCATTTTAACAGCAGCCATCCCCCATCTGCCCTGCCAGCAAAGCCAAAATGGCAACGACGCTCAGGGGTGATAATCGCATAATACTTAACATAAACTGTATTAAAAAGTTACAATGGCGTTACATTAATGTTAAATTGATGTTTTGTGACTTCTCAGGGAGGTGTGAATGGCGAATAACACGTTTGATTATATTATCACAGGTGCGGGTTCAGCGGGGTGCGTGATAGCCACCCTGCTGGTGCAGCGGCTCGGTGCCAGGGTCTTGCTGCTGGAAGCCGGGGGCTCGGATCAGAGTCCATTTATCAGAATGCCTGCTGGAGTTGGTAAATTAATCGGTCATAAAACCTGGAACTATGAAACTCAGGAGGAGCCCCATGCCGATAACCGACGCATTGCCATTCCCCAGGGCAGGGTGCTGGGCGGTGGCAGTTCGGTCAATGGCATGATTTATATCCGTGGCCAGGCTCAGGATTATGATGAGTGGCAACAGCAATGGGGCTGTACCGGTTGGGGCTATCAGGATGTGTTACCCTATTTTAAACGGTCAGAACGTAACGAAAGTCTGGCGGATAGTTATCATGGTAACCAGGGGAATCTGCCGGTCAGTGAAAGCCGTTATCG